>JBAQUW010000094.1:0-1981 GCA_049297755.1 Alphaproteobacteria bacterium | reverse complement strand
CTGATATTCTGCACACCCCCGCTGGCTATGCACTGAGCATGGTTTCGATAAAAAGTTATAAAGTTTTGCCGCTGACCGATGGCAGCAAAAAGTGCCAAAAGCGTTTAAACGCATGGGCAGGGCAGGTTCATCGCGATGACTTCCGTGCTGATTTGCAATTGCGCAGGCTGATGCCCCACCATAGCCCAAAGTTGCACCTGCTGGACGTGGTTCCTGATATCCACACCCCCGCCATAGGCTATGTGCTGGCCGATGGCCGCGTGTTGGCGGGCCCTAGTGCCACCGTGTACTATGAGGTGGCGCAGTTGATGACCTATGCTGGTGCCACCATGTGTGCTACCCAATTGCAGCACACGGTGATTGCCCTGCAAGAACATTATGGCAATTACGCCTACGCATGGCGGGTGAAGGCGCTTCAGGCCTTTTACCGCAAAACGTTAGGCCGCATGAGCCTCGAGGGGGCGGAAATGAACGCCCATTGTTGGTCGGAGATGTACTTTAATTTGCCATCTGCCGCGGCGTTGTGGCGCAACTGAATGGAAAGGGCAGCTTCGGCTGCCCTTTTTTAGGCGGTTTTTTTGGTTTTACTCATCACCAACACCACCGCCCCTGGCAAACTGGTGGCCACCATGCATAGGCCGTACAGCACGCTCATGGTGGCGGCTTCGGTCGCATTCATTTGGCCAGCAAGGGTAAACAAACTTACCACCGCGCCCTCGCGCAAACCCCAGCCCGCCAGCGAGAGGGGGATAATTACCAACAAATACACCGGCGGCACCAAGGCGGCACAGGCCCACAGGCTGGGGTTTAGCCCCAGCGCCAGCGCCGCCACATAAAAATGCGCAATGCCAAGGGCTTGAATGGCCAACGAAAGCCCTACCACGCGCCATTGCCGTGGGCTGGGGTACAGCAACACATGGCGCACGGCGGCAGGGATACTCTTCAGCCACCGCCCAAGGTGTGGAATATGGTGCAACGGTAACTTATCGCCCCACAGTACAAAACCAAGGCCAATGCTCACGCCAGTCATGCCTAACAGTGGAAAAAGTGGGAAAATAGCCGTATGCCCCAACAACAGGTAACTGATGGGTAACAATACCAACACATTGATAAAAATCATCAACATGCCAATGCCACGGTCAATCAGCACGCTGCTGATGCCCCCCGTGCGCAAATGGTCTTTCAGCGCCAGCACGCGCACGGCATCGCCGCCTACGCCACCTGGTAACACTTGGTTGAAAAACGTGCTGATCCACATGTTTTTGAGGGTAAAGGTGCGCGATACCTCAATGCAAAAATATTGGCAAATCTCGTACCAGCGCATGCTCATCAGCGTCGTGGAAAGGGCAATCAGCAACACATTCAGCACAATATAAAGGGGGTTTACCTGCGCCAACAGCACGCTCACATGCGGCCAATCAATGTGGCTAGCCACATACGCCAACAGGGCCAAACTGCCTGAAAGTTTCAGTAAAAACATGCCCGTGCGCTTCCATGCCATGGCATATGTATAAAGGAAAAGCAGCTGGGCGGAAACGAAAAAGGCAGGGGAGGGGCACAATCTGTCAGAACATCTTGAAATGTATTTGTACACACACCTATAATACCTGTGCGCGATGGGTGCGTATGGTGCGCACTCGGCGCATCTGAAGAGAGGTACCGTTTTATGGCACAACCTCCAGCCCCTACCTCAAAGGGTAGGGGCACACTGGCTCTTCCGCAAGGAGGCCAGACCCAAGCGGCACCCCAGCCCCCAGCTGCAAAGCTGGTGTGGTATGTGGTGCTCACCGTGCAGGGCGTGTCGCGTGACTTGTTCACGTGGCACGACTATGTGCCAGCCGCCCGCAGTAAGGCGGAAGCACTGGACGGTGCGCTGAATGCCATCCGCGCTCTGCGACTGGGCCAAAACTCATCTCAGGCGTTGCTTGAGCTGGGCGATAGCCCCGTCATCACGCTGTTCCAAGCGTGGCAAGAGTAAGCG
>JBAQUW010000093.1:0-6040 GCA_049297755.1 Alphaproteobacteria bacterium | reverse complement strand
CCTATGTGCCGCCCCCTGTTATCCCTACAGAAAATAAGTCTTTATCAGACAAACCTACTGCTGAAGCGAAAAAATAGTGCTTCAAACTCTTTTTATGTTGCGCTGCAAAAAAAGCGCGTTACAATACCCGCAACGCACAACAAAAACCCAAAAGGAGAGCCCCCCACATGTTCGCCGATATGAGCAAACTGTTTAACCCCGAAGAGATGATGAAATCCATGCAGCAAAGCTGGGACATGGACAGCCTGATGAAAACCAACAAACAAGCCATGGACACCATGAAGCAAGCCACAGGCGTGATGACTGAAGCCATGAGCACCTGCATGGAAAAATGCATGGACCTGAGCCAAACCGCCATGCAAGACAGCATTGAAGCCGCCCGTGAACTCTCCACCGCCAAAGGCATGGAAGAATACATGAGCAAGCACAGCATGCTCACCCGCAAAGCGGCTGAACACGCCCAACAAAAAGCCCAAGAAGTGGCCAAAACCCTGCAAGAAAGCCAAGCCAAATGCATGGAAATGATGACCAAAACTGCTCAAAATACTTGGCAGTGCTGCACCAAAGCCGCAACGGCCTCTAAAGCAGCCAGCAAGTAATTGCTGCCTGCTTACGCAAACGCTCCCCCACGGGGGAGTTTTTATTTTTAGTATACACTTGCGGGGGGGGGTAAAAGCACCCTATATCAGTTCTATCCCCGCCAACTGGCGGTGAGATTCATCTTGGCTCTAACTTTGGAGGCTCTGCCATGCAGGCCACTTACACTCTGAATAACGCCCAGCTCGCCGCCCTGTCGCGCGCCCTTACGCAGGGCTTGTCCGTCAAGGTCAAGCTCCGTCTGCGCGATGAGGGCGTCGACGGCGACAACTTCGGCCACAAGCTGGTGATGAGCCAGCAGCCTGCCCATGGTGCTCGCCGCGAGGTGAGCGACACGGCGCAGGTGGTCGAGGAAATCCCCGTGCCGAACGAGGCGGGCGCGGTGTGGAAGGTCTACGACCTCCGCACCATTACCCACGCCCTGTGGGTAACTGGCAACGGCGGCTTCGAGCGCATCGAAGCCAAGCGCATCGGCAACGATGCGTGGGAAGCTGTTTTCACCTACACGGGTGAAGAGGAGGGCCGCAAGGCCATCTACCTCCAGCGGCTGGAGCAAGCCGGCGCCACACTGGTGCGAACCAGCGCCGACGACGAGCCTGCCCCCATCCGCCAGTCCGCCCCGCCCAAGCGCCGCGAGGCGCCGCTGGTGGAAACCGGCATGGAGGCCGCCTTCAGGGCGGCCATGAGCCATCGCGCGTAAGCCAAGACGCGCTGGCTTCAGGCACCCCCTTGTGGGGTGCCTGTTGCTTTTGCGCTGAAGCTGACGCATAAAGGAGGCATGCCCCTTTCTATCCGCCCCCTTCACCCAACACCCACCACGCTTGCGCAATTGCAGGCGGTGCTCGAAGCGGCGCCCACCTATTACCAACGCGTGACAGGTGCGGTGGCCACGGCCAATGAAGCTGCAGAGGTATTTAACAATGACGGCTTACCAGTGGGCGACCACACCCGCCACACCTTTGGGTTTTATCAAGGCGAAGACTTATTGGGTGTGGCCGATCTGTTGGTGGGCTGGCCAAACGCACGCACGGCAACCCTTGGTTGGTTATTGTTCCCCGAGCATTTGCATGGCCAAGGCTTAGGCCAGCAAGCTTATTGTTTGGTGGAAAATCATGTGTACGCCACTTTCCACACCATCACCCACATGCGTTTGTCGGTGGTGGAAACCAATGCCGCCGTCATGCCCTTTTGGCGCAAACAAGGTTTTGTGCCCACGGGTGAAGTAAAACCGTACCAAGAAGGCACGATAACGTCGCAGGCAATTATCTTTGCAAAGGAACTGCCGCAATGACCCTTTCTATCCTCGGCAAACACTGGACATTGGCCGAAGCTAAACGCGCCGCGGCCTTGGCGCAAGGCTTGGCGTTGCCTGAGGTGGTGGCCCGCGTGCTGGCCGTGCGCCAACCACAGGCGGAGGTGACCGAACTGCTCCACTTTCTCACCCCCAAACTCACCCACTTGCCCGACCCGCTGCATTTGGTGGAGATGGAGGCCGCGGTGCAACGCCTCACCCACGCCATCACCCACGGCGAACAATTGGCCATTTTTGGCGATTACGATGTGGACGGCGCTTGCGCCAGCGCGTTTTTATTACGTTATTTTCGCGCCCTTGGGAGCAACCCTGTTTTATATGTGCCTGATAGGCTCACCGAAGGCTACGGCCCCAACCCCGCCGCCATGGAGAAACTGGCGGCAGCAGGCGTCAAACTGATTGTAACGGTAGACTGCGGCAGCACCGCCCATGCCGCCCTCGAACGTGCTCAAGCGCTGGGTATGGACGTGATTGTGACCGACCACCACCAAGCGCCGTTGCCCTTGCCGCCCTGTGTGGCTCTAGTTAACCCCAACAGGGTCGACGAAACCAGCCCCTGCACCATGTTGTGCGGGGCGGGCATGGCGTTTTTCCTCGCCATGGCCACCTCCCGCACTTTGCGTACCCAAAACTTTTTTACGCCAGAACGCAAAGAGCCAGACCTGCGCCACTGGCTCGACCTCATTGCCGTGGCCACCATTGCCGATATGGTGCCGCTGGTGGGCGTCAACCGCGTGCTGGTGCACTTTGGCATGCAGGTGCTCAACCGTTGGGGCAATGCAGGTTTGGCGGCCTTGGCGCAAGTGGCCAGCAAAAACAATACGTTGCCTGTGGCCAATGGTTATACCGTGGGGTTCCAATTAGGCCCGCGCATCAACGCCGCAGGCAGGTTGGCGGAAAGCACCTTGGGCGCCACCTTGCTGAGCATGGACGACCCCGCCGCCGCGCTCGATTTAGCTACCCGCCTCGATAAACTCAACACCACACGGCAGGAAGTGCAAGCCGAAGTTCTGGAATTGGCCCTGCGCGATGCCGAAGCCCAAGCGCACGAACCTGCCATTGTGCTGGCAGGCAGCGGCTGGCACGCAGGGGTGGTGGGCATTGTGGCGGCGCGGGTGAAAGAGCAGTTCCACCGCCCTACCTTTGTGTTGGCGGTGGGGGAAGAAGGCACGGCCACAGGCAGTGGCCGCAGCATTACGGGGGTCGATTTAGGCCGCGCCGTCCACGCCTGTATGCCTACGCTTATTCGCGGCGGCGGCCACGGCATGGCCGCAGGGGTCACGGTGAAAACCGAGAACATTGCCGCCTTTACCGTGGCGCTCCGCGCACACATTCAGCAGCAAGTGGCAGGGGTGGAAAACCCGTTCACGCCCCAATTGCGGATAGATGGCATGGTACAACCCGCCACCCTTACTGAAACCTTTTTAAGTACCCTGAACCAACTGGAGCCCTACGGCACAGGCCATGCCGAACCCACCTTTGCCCTGTGTGGTGTCACGTTGGCCGATTGCCGCAGCGTGGGTGCCACGGGTGCCCACCTGAAACTCCGCCTCCAAGGCGCCGATGGCACGAACATTGAAGCGATAGCCTTTGGCGCAGGCGACAATGCCCTTGGTGGGTTTTTCAGCCAAAACCGCGGCCAACACATCTCGGTCGCGGGCCACGCCCGCCTCAACACCTACATGGGCCGCAGCAAACCCGATGTGCAGGTGGCCGATGCCCACCTAGGCACATGGTTGTCGCAATAACAAACGCCGCCCCTAAGGGCGGCGTTCGCGGCGTTGGTCTTTGTTCAAGCGCCTATATTTTTCCAGCTCTGTCTCCACCACAGGGCGGGGCAGGGGGGGCTGGCATGGCTTGCCAAATCTCCAAAATGGTGTGGGCCGAAAGCCCGGTATTTTGGAAACTCAACACATAGTCCATGAACACATCCAACACCTGTGCTGCTTGCTCAAGCGACACAGGGTTCGCAGGCCGCGCTTCTTGAATGTGGCGCAGCTGGCTGGGGGTAAGGCAGGCGTTGCTCATGCGCGCCCCCGCATATCTTCCCAGTCATCCAAAATGCACTGGGGGGTAGCGGTGATGCCAAAGCGGGTCGAAATCGCCTCGGCCAACTGGTTGGCCAGCGTCACCACATCGGCGGTGGTGTTGCGCAGGTAGCGCCGCCCCAGTATTTTGATAGCACGTTTGGCGGCTTTCTTATTTTTGCGCCGCCCAATCGAAGCAGGCTTGCCCATAGGTTTTACTCCATACAAAAGGGCTGATGGGTCTGAGTGCCCTCAAAATGCGCAATTCAATTGTATACGTCAAGCTTTATCCACAGCCAGTAAGCTGGCTGCAAACTGGCGGGCGCTGAAAGGTTGCAACGCCGCTTGCCCTTCGCCTACGCCCACATAGGCTATCGGCAGTTTAAATTGTTCGGCCAAAGCCAGCACCACCCCTGCTTTGGCGCTGCCGTCTAACTTGGTGATGATGAGGTGGCTCACAGGTGCCGCTTCCATAAATAGCTTCACTTGGCTTAGTGCATTTTGCCCTACGGTTGCATCTAACACCAACATGGTGGCATGGGGGGCGGCGGCATCGGCTTTGCCCAGCACGCGTACCATTTTGGCCAATTCGTCCATCAGCCCTGCTTTGTTTTGCAGGCGGCCAGCGGTATCGGCCAGTAGCAGCGTGTGGCCATGGTGTGCCGCATGTTCGCGGGCTTGGAATAATAATGCAGCAGGGTCGGCTTGTAATTTCTCAGGCAAATAAATATCCACGCCCGCCCGCTTGGCCCACACCTCCAATTGCTCGCCCGCCCCCGCGCGGAAGGTATCGCCCGCCGCCAATAACACCCGCTGCCCTTCTGCCGCCCACTTGGCCGCCAGCTTGCCAATGGTGGTGGTTTTGCCGCTGCCATTCACGCCCACAAATAGCACCACAGCGGGGTGGGCGGCAGGTAGCACAAACGGCTGCTCGCAAGGCAATAACAGCGCGGTCATGCGCTCGGCCAACCATGTTCGCACATCATCGGTCGTTGCACCTTCGGCAAAGCGGTGGGCGCGTAAGGCATCAATGAGTGTAGTCGTCACAGGCACGCCCACATCGGCCAGCAATAACGCGTCTTCCAACTCTTGCAAGGTGTTCTCGTCCACCCGCCCGTTGGGTAAACCCACCAGCCCGCGCAGGGCATCGGTTAAGCCTGTTGCCGTCTTGGCCAAACCCGTACCAAGGCTGCCTAAGCCAAATGCCGATTTTATCGCCCCCAACACCCCCATCACTTCACCTCTAAGGTGTCTTTGGGGTATAGGTCACTCCAACTGTCCATGGCCGTGTGGCGGGTCGCCGTTTGGGCGGCAGCCAGCACTTGTTGCCCAGTGGTGAGGCTATAGGCAAACACCCCCACCAGCCCGCCTAACCACACCAGCACATAAGCATAATGATACCGCCGCAGCGCTGAAAAAATAGCCAACAACATCAATAGAATAAAACACAAAGCCGTTACGGAGCCGAAAATATCCCCCGCATAAAAATACGCCGCCCCAGGCACCATGGCCAGCACCAGCGGGTGGGGTAGGTGGGCCTGCAATTCCTGCAATTTATCAGCCAGTTGCGCCATGCGCGGGTCGGTAGCGCTGGCTACAGGCAAGGTGCCTGTGGCACGCGCGGCATCATATGCAGCGCTATACAACGCCTCGGCGGTATAAGGGCTGTTGGGCTCATGTTGCTGCATGGCGGTCAGCACCGCTTGGCGCTGTGCGGCAGGCACGGCGCGGCTAAACAGGTACAACGCCTCGGCCTTGCGGGAGTGGTTGGGGAACTTGGCATTAAAGCGGTTTAACAAGTTGATAGATAATGTTTTTTTATCGTTTTGAAATGCCAATTTTGCCGCAGTGAGTAAGGCGCTGGCCTCGGCCTCGCCACTGTTGGCATAGGCTTGGTGCAGGCTTTCTTGCAGGGCGGCATCGGTATCGCCCATGGCGGTTAAAAACGCCACAAAACCAGGGTCACCCAGCTGCATATTGTCCACTTGGGGGGCGGGCATGGCGTCAAGGCTGGGCAAGGTTTCCGCCCACGCCACAGGTCCCCACATCATTAAAAACAGCGCTAATTTTTGCATGGCCGCACTCTAATGGAAATGCTTGGTAA
>JBAQUW010000092.1:0-10069 GCA_049297755.1 Alphaproteobacteria bacterium | reverse complement strand
CACACGCACCACAGGGCGGTGAAGGGGTGTTTGCGGTTGAGGGGGAGGGTATGGTGGGGACTGTGCGCAGCATCAAGTTCGGCCACCAATTGGCCGCCTGCTGATACCACATGGGGGGTGGCGTATTTTGTTTTTAAAAACAGGGCCATATCGACCGTACTGCGCTCGACCCCGCCTTCATGCAAGGCAGGGCACAGTTGCAATACGGCGAGTGGGGCGGAAGCCATGAGTGGGTTATATGCTGTTTACCCCCTTTTGCCAAGCTGGACATTTCGGTGAATCCCCGCCATGATGGGTGCATAGGGGGATTTTGCTATGACAACACCGTTGCCTAATGTTTGGAACACGTTGCTGGACACGTTAGACGTGTTAGAGCGGAATGCCCGCGATAACACGCCTGCTGGTGTGACGAAGTTGGAAAACAGCATTGTGGTGTTGGGGCAAGTGGCGCGCAGTTTGCAAGATGCCCCACCGCCCGACACCACCACCACCCTGCGTTTGCACACCATGATGAACAAATTGGGCACGGCGCTGCCCGATGAGCGCAACGTGCTGCGTGAGAAAATTACGGGGTTGGTGAAACGTGCTTATGCCCAGCAAGCGTATAGTAAAATGAGTGTGAAATAATGGAATTTGTGACGGATGTGAACATTGCCCGTTGGCTGATGGCCACGCTGGTGATGATTTTTCTGCTGGCAGGGTTTGCCATGATGGTAGCGCGGTGGAAGCACCATGGCGGCGGCTTAAGCGGCTTGCCCAAGCGCATGAAAATAATGGAAACCATTGCCTTCAACCCCCGCCAGCGCTTGCATGTGGTGCGGGTAGATAACGTGGATATGCTGGTGCTGCAAGGGGCCGAGCAGTTGGAAGTGTTGGAGCTGGGGCTGGCCAGCCACGAGCCCACCCCGTTGGTGAAGCCGAAAAAGGTGAGCCTATGAGCCGCATGTGGTTGCTGCTGGCGTTGGTGCTGCTGCCTGTGTTGGGTTGGGCGCAGGCGGCCGATACGGCGCCGTTGACGATTAATGTGGGCGAAGATTTGCTCTCGAGCCGCCGCTTGTTCCAAATGATTTCGCTGCTGACGGTGCTGAGTTTGGCGCCATCTATTTTGATGATGATTACCAGTTTTACGCGGATTGTGATTGTGTTCTCCTTCGTGCGCAGCGCCATTGGCTTGCAAACCAGCCCGCCTAACAGCGTGTTGGTGAGTTTGGCGTTGTTCCTTACGTTTTTTATTATGCAGCCCGTGTTGAGTAAGTCTTACACCGAAGGGGTGCTGCCGTATATGAACCAACGGATTGATGAACAAGAGGCGTTTGGCAAAACCATGGCGCCGTTCCAAGGGTTTATGCTGGCCAATGTGAATGAGAAAGATTTGGAATTGTTTGTGACGCTGCTGCCTGACGACCAAGAGCAGCAAGTGAAATTGGTGACCGATGCCCAAGGCAAACGCACCATGGAGAACTTACCCCTGCATGCGTTGGTGCCTGCGTTTATGATTAGCGAATTGCGCCGTGCGTTTGAAATTGGCTTTCTCATTTTCATGCCCTTTATTGTGATTGACCTGACCATTGCCAGTATTTTGATGAGCATGGGGATGATGATGCTGCCGCCCGTGGTGATTTCTCTGCCCTTTAAAATTGTGTTTTTTGTGTTGGTTGATGGCTGGCGCTTGCTTTCGAGCGCGTTGGTGGAGTCGTTTAAGGTTTAAAATATTTTTTACAAAAAGGCTTGCGGGGGTGGGGGTTGTCGGGTATACGTTGTATAATATATCTTACATGAATTCCCCAACTGCTGCATTTGGCCAACCTTCTGGGTTTGGGCGCTTTGACGACGCATTGCTGGAGCAACTGCGGCGGCGCGTGCCGTTGGTGGAGGAGGTGCGCAAGGCGGTGCCAGCGCTCAAGAAAAAAGGCAAGTTTTGGTGGGGCTGTTGCCCGTTCCACCAAGAAAAATCGCCGAGCTTCCATGTGCGGCCCGATGACGGGCATTACCATTGCTTTGGCTGTGGCGCCCATGGCGATGTGATTACCTTTGCCATGGAAACCAAGGGCTTGAGCTTCCCCGATGCGGTGGAAGCCTTGGCCAACCAAGCGGGTATGGCATTGCCTCAGGTGAAAAGCGACCCAGCTGCCGAAAAAGCACGGCACGATGGCCTGCAAGCTTTGGCACGGGCGCAGGTGTATTACAGCAAGGGTATTGGCAGTGGCGCGGTGGCGGAGTATGTGCGCAAGCGGGAGCTTTCTGCCGACACTGTGGCCACATTTGGCTTGGGTTATGCGCCTGATGCGTGGGAAGACACGCGCTTGGCCCTGATGGCCGAAAACTTTACGCTGGAAACCCTGCGGGCGGCTGGCCTCAGCATTTATAACGAAGACCGCAAGAGCGATTATGACCGTTTTCGGGGGCGGTTGATGTTCCCGATACATGACCTGAAAGACCGCATTATTGCTTTTGGTGGGCGGGTGATTGGGCAGGGCGAGCCGAAGTATCTCAACAGCCCCGATACGCCGTTTTTTAGCAAAACCCATACCTTATATAACCTAAACCGCGCTAAGGAGCATATTCGTAGCACCAGCCAAGCCTTATTGGTGGAAGGCTATATGGACGTGATTGCCTTGTGGCAAGCGGGGATTCAAACCGCCGTGGCGCCCATGGGCACGGCGGTGACGGCCGAACAACTGCAATTGCTGTGGCAGCACAACAATGCGCCTATTGTGTGTTTGGATGGCGACAATGCAGGACGCAATGCGGCGATTCGTGCCGCCAAGCGGGCGTTGCCCGTGCTGCGGCCCGGTAAAACGCTCACGTTTGTGTATCTGCCGCAGGGCGAAGACCCTGATAGCTTGGTACGCAACCAAGGGGTGGAGGCGTTGCAGAAGATTTTGGCGCGCCCCCTCAGTTTGGAAGAGATTTTATGGCAAGATGCGACCGCTGGCCTTGACATGGCCACCGCCGATGGCCGCACCCAAGCCGATAGCAACATTAAGGCTATGATGGCGGAGATGGGCGATGAGACCATTCGGCGCCATTATGGGCAGGCGTTGCGCGATAAATTGTGGCAAGCCCGTGGTGGCAGCGCCAAACCCCAAGCCCGCACCAGCTGGGTGCCCATGGTGGAGGGTGACCAAGGGGTGCGCTTGGTGCTGGGGGTGGCGTGCGCCAAACCCCAAGTGGTTGGTTTTTTTGAGACGGAATTTGCAGATATTTCTGTTGAAGAACAAAAGCTTAAGCAGATTCATACACTTTTATTGCGCGGAATGTGCGAAAAGGGGCTTGCGGAAGGGGAGATGGCGCCCTATTTGGAAAAGTCCGGGGTGCAGGCAACTGTGCTTGGGCTACTGGCTCACCCTTTGGTGAAAGAGGTGTTGGACAGTACGCAAGCCGAAGCAGAAGCAAATGGCGCAGAAGCGGCAGAGCGGTTGCTGCGTGCCATGTTCCGCACGGTGGTGGAAAAAGCGCTGGCACAACAGCGCAGCCGCCAACAGCACGCTGCCATGTTGGGCAGTGTGAAGGCAGGGCTAAACCAGCCAGAAGGTACGGTGGAAGCCGAAGATGCGTTTGGCCGCTTGCGGGAGATTCGTGAGCGCCGCGCTCAAGCCTTAAAATAAGGCCTTAAAATAGTTTTGGCGTGCAGCGGCTTTTTACACAAAAGCCCTTGTAAACCGAGAGAGCAAGTTCTATATCAACAACGACCAACGACGACAAAGGGGAAACGAGACAATGGCGCCAAAAACTGAAGCAATCGAAAAAAAGAATATGGCCGCAGAAGCCGCCCAAACGGCTGCCGCTGATATGCCCGAAGAATTTGAGAAAAACCGTTTTGGTTTAGATGCTGATGATGATGTGGTGGCAACCCCCTTTGCCGATGAGGATGATGAAGATGAAAGTGGCCATGTAGCCACGGCCATTGGCAGCACGCCCAGCAAGCCCAGCGTGGGTGGCGAGGAAGCCTTTGGTGCCGATAGCATGGCAGCCCACCCTAACTTTTTTGGCAATGCGTTGGAAAAACGCAGTGGCAAAGTGGCGCCTGAAGGCGAGCCTGAAAATGCGGTGGCGGGCGAATATGGCCGTACTGATGACCCCGTGCGCATGTATTTGCGTGAAATGGGTAACGTGGAATTGCTCACCCGTGAAGGCGAAATTGAACTGGCCAAGCGCATTGAAGCTGGTAAAGACAAATTGAACGATGGCCTCTACAGCAGCCAATACGTGTTTGGCCCGTTGCTGACATGGTTTGGTGAAGTGCAAGCTGGCACGCGCTTTTTGCGCGATGTGATTGACCTGAGCGTGGCGCTTGGGCCAACGGAAGAAGAAATGGCCGAAGAAGCGCGGCGTAACGAGGCGATTCAAAAAGGTGAAATTCCCGCTGACGATGTGAAAGTGGCAGCCGTGGAAGAAACCGAAGAGGGCGAGGAAGAAGACGCCGAAGTGGTGAGCTTGGCCGCGCAAGAAGCAAGCCTCATGCCCCGCATGACCGAGTTGTTTGATGAACTGCGCGCACTTTATACCGAGCTGCAAAGTGTAGACGGCAACCGTTTGGACGATGGCGCTGAGGCTGATAAAAAAGGCAAAACCAAAGCCGCCAAAGCTGAAAAAGCACCCGCCAAAGGTAAAGCCAAAAGCACCCGCCATGGCGTGTTGCTGAAGCGCATGAAGGAGATTATGAACGATATCCCCTTGACGCATAACCGTACTGATGAGTTGCTGGCTGGCTTGTACGACATTTCGCGCAGCATTACCAAACTGGAAGGTGATATGATGCGCAAGGCGGTGGATTCGGGCGTGGACCGTCGCAGCTATATTGAGTCGTTCATGGGGCAGACCGAGTTGACGGGCTGGCTTTCTGACATGGCCAAAAAAGGCAAAGGCTGGAAAGTGTTTGCCGACAAAGGTGCCAAGTTTGTGGAAGATACCCAAGGAAAAATGACGGATTTGGCCGCGCAAACGGGGCTTTCGGTGACCGAATTTAAAGCCATGGTGGCCCAAGTGCGCAAAGGCGAGCGTGAAGCCGCGGTTGCCAAAAAGGAAATGGTGGAAGCCAACCTGCGTTTGGTGATTAGCATTGCTAAAAAGTATGTGAACCGTGGCTTGCAGTTCCTCGACCTGATTCAGGAAGGTAACATTGGCCTGATGAAAGCGGTGGATAAGTTTGAGTACCGCCGTGGGTACAAATTTAGTACCTACGCCACATGGTGGATTCGCCAAGCCATTACGCGCAGCATTGCCGACCAAGCGCGCACCATCAGGATTCCGGTGCACATGATTGAGACGATTAACAAACTCAACCGCACGCAACGCTTGATGATGAACGACTTGGGCCGCGAACCAACCCCTGAGGAGTTGGCCAAAAAGCTGAACATGCCCGTAGACAAAGTACGCAAGGTACAGAAAATCGCCAAAGAGCCCATCTCTCTGGAAACTCCTGTGGGCGATGAAGACGACAGTAGCCTGGGCGACTTTATTGAAGACGATAAAGCCGTGATGCCGCTGGACGCCGCCGTGCAAACCAGCATGCGCGACAGTGTCACGCAAGTGCTGGCAAGCCTGACCCCTCGTGAGGAGCGCGTACTGCGTATGCGCTTTGGTATTGGCATGCCGACAGACCACACGTTGGAAGAAGTAGGCCAACAATTTAACGTGACGCGTGAGCGGATTCGTCAGATTGAAGCGAAAGCCCTCAAAAAACTGCGCCACCCATCACGTGCCCGCGTGATGAAGAGCTACAGCGAGTAAGGTTGGAGCTTAAAAAAGGAGCTTAGGCTCCTTTTTTGTGGGCGGTGATGGCGGTGATAAAATCAACCATACGTTCGACAGAGTGGCTTATGGTGAGGTGGGTGGTGGCATAAGTGGTCAGAGGTTCGCCCCGTTGTGCGCGTGGGGTTTGCGGGTGGGTAAGTAAGTCGGTTAATGTTGTCAGCATGGCCTCAGGTGTTGCTTTTGGCACCAGCCAGCCGGTGGTGTGGGGAATAACATAAGCAATTTCAGGGTGGTGCAATGGGCCGTGGGGTAAATTTGGTGCGTAGGCCAGCACGGGTAGGCCGTAAGCCAAAGCGTGGTTGACACCCAAGCCTGCGGCACCCATCAGCCAATACAGCTGGCTGCGGTTGAAGTATGGGGCAAGTTCGGCTTCGTTAAACAAGGCCCCTGGCAGGTGAATGCGGTGGTTGAGCTCGGCTCCTGCCAAGGCTTTGAGTTCAGCCAGTCCTTCGCCACCACCAATGATGGTGAGCTGGGCGTGGGGGGCTTTTTCCCAAATGTGGGGCATCAGGTGAATGGCTTCGGCAAAGCGCTTATCGGGTGTGATGCGGCCCAGCATGAGAATATGCTTGTCTTTGCTGGGTTTCATAGGCTGGCGGAGAGCCAGCATGGGGGTGATGTCGAGCGTGTTGTTAAAGTGGTCGATGGGCGTGTAGGGCGCAAGGGGTTTGAGCGCTTGGGCATCGGCGGCGGTGTAACAGATGTAGCCGTCAACTTGCCTGAGCAACCAGCGGCGCAAGGTGTTGCTAATGAGGCGTTTGACGGGGTTGGTGCTGAAACTCACCGCTGCGCCATGCCCCCACAGTACCAGCTTGGGGCGGTGGAAACCAAGGCGGCGCAACAGGGGCCAAGTGAGGGCGGGCAGCCAAGTGCTGCTCATGGTTGTGCCAGCTTCCAGAATGAGGACATCGGGTTGCAGGGTGCGGATAATATTGCCCAATGGCACCCAGCAGGTGTAGGCAGAACGCCCAAAGCGGAACGGAAACAGATGCAGCCATGGGGCGCTGGTGATGGCCTGCAGCCCCGTGCCCGTGGGGAAATTGCTGGCGGCAGCTACCTGCCAGCCTGCGTGCTTGGCTAAGACTTCAAACAGCGGTTGGCGGTACGAGGCCACTACGCGTTGAACAATGACCACTTGGGGGGGCATCATGGCAAGGAGCTTTCTAGTGCATGGAGGTTTTTGAGAAATTCTGGCCACAAGGCTTGAGCGGTAAAAGCGTGGGCGCGCGTGATGCGGGCTTGGGTAGCATAAGGCGTGCGCGGGGTTTGGGCGGCGGTAAGCAGGGCGGCGGTGAGGGCCGCGGCGTCGTGGTTGGGTACCAAGGTGCCGTAGGTGCCATCGGCTAAAATCTCTCGTGGGCCATAGGGGCAATCGGTGGCTATCACGGGCACGCCCGTGCTGAGAGCTTCCACCAGCACATTGCCAAAGGCTTCCAGCTGAGAGCTGCTGACATAAGCACACGCAGGGGCCATATACGCCTGTGGTGGGCGCACTTGGCCGATGAGTTGTACGGGTTTATCGGCCATGGGGAACAGCTGATTCAGTTGGGCGGTAAGGGTAGCTCGGAGCGAGCCTTCCCCCGCAATGAGCAGGCGCAGGGTGTTATTTTGGGCATAAGCCGCTGCAAAGCTGGTGAGGAGGAGAGGAAAATTTTTGGTGCGCTCCAGCCGCCCTATGCTGACAAAGGTATGGAGCTTGGGGTTAGCCAACCACGGGTGCGGGGCGGTGGGTAAAGGGCTGGGCAAAGGTACGCAAGCAGGGTTATACAACGTGTGCACGCGGTGGGGGGGGAGGTTGGCCCACTGGGCGGTTTCTGCCGCTACGCCGTGGCTGACGGCGCTGACGTGGGTGGCGGCGCGGGTGGCCCAGCGCATGAGGCTGTATTGCAGGGTTTGGCTGGTATTCCAGCCATGTTGCCGCGAGAGATGGTAGCCTTTTTGAGGTGCAGCATGCATCATCACCCACAAAGGCATACGGCGGGGTTTGCACAAGGCGGCGTAAAAAGCGGTAAAGCCGCCTGCCACCACCACCGTGTGGGCAGGTTGTTTGGCCAAATAACGCCGCAAAGCTGGCGTGGCGGTGAGCACGCGGCGGGAACCTGCGGCCACAACTTCTACGCCAGCAGGCAAGCCAGCAGCTACCCCAGCTTGAGCATTTTTTTGGCAGAATAAGGCCACAGGCATGCCGTGTGCCGCTATTTCAGCCGCCCAGTGCATATACACGGTGGCAATGCCGCTGTGGCTGAGTTCATCGAGGACAAAGACAATTTTCACGGGCTGAGTGTACATGGCGGGCGTGTGGTTATCAATTGTCTTACACATTGCCTTAAACGGGGGTTTTGTGTAGCGTGCAGATGATGAAACCACTTCGCGTGCTATTACTTTGTCCCACACCAGATAAGCTGGAGCCTTGGGCATGGCGCCTGTTGCGCCACCTGCGCACATGGCCGTGGGTGGAGGTGGTGGGCAGGCAGGAGTGTAAAACTGAGCAGCCTACAGGCTTGGCGAACTTGTTTTGGAAGGTGTTGGGTAAGTTGGAGAAATTCCCTGTTTGCGTGCCCACAGCGTTAGAGCAAGAGTGGCTAAGCCAACTGCAGCAAACCTCTGAGCAAAAGCCAGATGTGGTGGTGTGTTTGGGTGAGGTGCCCAGCGTGCTGCCCGCCAGTAACCATGGCGTATTGAGTGTGGGGCAGGCGCATGCATGGCATTATGGGTTGCATGAGGTGAGTCAGCGACACGATAAAACGCTTTTGACGATATTGCAGCATACCGCAGAGCGGGTGAGCGCTGTGCAGGTGGGGCAATTTGCTACGCAAGGGCGGTGGTTGTTCAACCGCACCCATACGCTTGAGCAAGCGGTGGCCTTGTTGCAACCCGTATTGCACCGCTTGGCCATGCAGCAGCCATTGGTGCCTGTGGCAAAGGTGGCAGAGCGTGCAGATGTTTCGGTATGGGATATGCTGAGCTATGTGGCGCGGGTTTACCCCCCGCTATTGGTGCGCAAAGGTATTGCAAAATTTTGGCGGGCGTGTGGTTTTTGGCCAAACGTGTGGCAATTGGGGGTGTTGCAGGGCGATGTGACTCAGCCAGAAACTTTGAAACTACGCTTGTTGCCGCAGCCCCGTGGGGTGATGCGGGCTGACCCCTTTGTGTTTGAACATAACGGCACGCGTTGGGTGTTTTTTGAAGAACTGGCGCATGGTGCCCCCTATGCCCATATTGCTGTGGCCAAGTGGGAGAATGGGGTATTGGGCGAGGCACGGGTGGTGCTGAAAAAAGCGCATCATTTGTCGTATCCGCAAGTTTTTCAGTGGGGCGATGAGGTGCTGATGTTGCCCGAAACCCATGGCGCCAAGCAGGTGGAGGTGTGGCGGGCGGTGGAGTTTCCCCACACATGGGAGCTGTATCAAACGGCTTTTGTGGGCGAGAGCATTGCCGATGCGACGTTGTGGCAAGATGCGCAAGGCAAAACGTGGTTGATGGTGAACCGTGCCATGACCCATGTGCCAGACCATAGCGGGGTGTTAGAGGTTTATGCTGTGGGCGATACATTGTTAGAGAGTTTAACGCTGCACCCTGCTAACCCCGTGGTGGTGGATTGCGAAGTGGCGCGGAGTGGCGGCCCTTGGTGGGACTATGGCGGCAATACGTTGCGCCCTAGCCAACAATTTATGCACGGGCGCTATGGCGCGGCCTTGAATGTGATGCAGGTGAATATGGATAAACGCAGCTATGCCGAGCACCGGTTAGCGGAGATAACGCCCCAGCAGTTTGGGCGTGGGTTAAATGGCCTGCACCACCTGTGCCCCTTGAGTGAACATATGTATGTGGTGGATGTGCGCCATGCATGGAGGAAACGGTGAAGCAAACATTAACCCGTGGATTTAAAACCTTGCGCTATTACATGGCTAAGCTGTTGCGGC
Organism: Alphaproteobacteria bacterium; assembly: GCA_049297755.1. Taxonomy (GTDB): domain Bacteria; phylum Pseudomonadota; class Alphaproteobacteria; order UBA2136; family JAPPOO01; genus JBAQUW01. Next base: position 389 of record JBAQUW010000092.1, on the reverse strand, counting down.
GCGATGTGCAATTGCTGATGGGCGCCACGTTGGTGGGCTCGGCCATTACCCTGTTGGTGCAGTTGGGGTTGGGGGCGGTGGTGGCGCCGGAGGCGTTTGGGGAAATTCGGATTATTGTGGGCTATTTTACGGTGCTTTCAACCTTGGTGTTGATGGGCACCAGTGCACCTTTGGGACGGTTGTTGATTGAGAAACATGCAGAAGCCCGCTTTGCCGTGTATTGGCATGAGTGGCTGCGGTGGTGGCGTGTGCCTGCGCTAGGTATGACTCTGCTGTTGGTGGGGCTGGCTGTAAATGGCTTGATTGCAGCCCAGCCTGCGGTGGCATGGCCGCTTGCTGTAGTGTTGGCCAGCTTGCCCGTGTGGGCGCTGACGGAACAATATCAACAC
>JBAQUW010000091.1:0-5131 GCA_049297755.1 Alphaproteobacteria bacterium | reverse complement strand
GCTGACCCAGGCGCTGGCTAACCCGCCCGCATGGGCGCTTGCCCACCCCGATGTGGCGTTGCTACAGCGGGTGAAGGTGGATGCCTTTGTCGATACGGCTACCAAGCCGTATCTCTCCCACCAAGGGGTGCTGTTGGCGGCAGTAGAGGCCGAGGTGAAAACCTTTGCCCATCTGCCCAAATGCTCGGCTGACGGTGGCACCACCGATGGCCGCTTTGCGCAAGAGCATTTCCCCCAAGCAGAAGTGCTCGAGCTGGGTGTGCCTGCCAGCGGTGGGTTGCTGGACAATGCCCAAAAGCCTGCCGACTACCTGCAACGTGGCGGTATGCACCAAGTGGACGAACGTGTGCGGGTGGCCGACCTGTACCAGCTGGAAAAGCTGTACAGTGGCATTCTCCGCCGCTATAGCGCCGCTTAAACGAAACAGCCGCCCTTTGGGGCGGCTGTTTTGCGTGGCATACGCCTATCGGCTGTAAAACTCCACCACCAAGTTGGGGTTCATTTGTACAGGGAATGGTACGTCGTCTAGCACAGGCTTGCGCACATAGGTGCCAACCATTTCTTTGGGGTCGAAGCTCAGGTACTCAGGCACTTCGCGCTCCATTTTCTGCACGCAGGCCATTACCACAGCCATGGCTTTGGCTTTGTCGCGCAGTTGAATGATGTCGCCGGGTTTGCAGCGATAGCTCGAGATGTTCACAATGCGGCCATTCACCAACACATGCTTGTGGTTCACCAGCTGGCGAGCAGCGTGCACAGTGGCCACAAAGTTCAGGCGGTACACAATGGTGTCCAGGCGGCTTTCCAGCAAGCCTACCAAGTTTTCGCTGTTGTCGCCTTTTAAGCGGGTAGCTTCGGCAAAAATTTTACGGAATTGACGCTCGTTAATGTTGGCGTAGTAGCCTTTCAGCTTCTGCTTCTCACGCAACTGAATACCATAGCCAGTCAGTTTTTTGCGGCGTGCGCCATGTTGGCCAGGGGCAGTTTGCTTTTTGGTGGTAGGGCATTTGTCGCGGCCCCACAGGTTTTCGCCCATGCGGCGAGTGATACGATATTTGGCAATATTACGCTTGTTTGCGCCCATATTGAGACTCCTTACTGTGTTGATGCAGCACCGTTTATCCAGTCCAACTCCTCGTAACCTTGCGGCCAAAAGCTGGGGTGCAGGGGCTGTTTACGGCAGTTTTAGGGGCGTGTCAAGCTTTATCAAGCCCTTTAAACGGCGCTTAATCTGCTGGCGTACGTATAGCTATAATATTAGTTGTCTCTGAGTTGGGCTCTGTAATATCCGTACCTAAATCTTCAGGAGATAGCCTAGAACGCTCCCCTTCGTTGCCTAGTGTATTTTGCCAGCCCAGAGTAAGAGGGTCTTCACCCGTATAACCCTCGGGCATTTTTATCTGCACATCAGGTTTATGCCGATGCCGATAGTTAAAACGAAACCGTTGAAGTTCCTCTGTCTTGAAATCTTCCGTGGCCGTAGGTACGCCAGTAGCAGGGATCGGGGCAATACTCTCCACCAAACCCTCTAAACCAACAGCTTGTAAATAAAAATGGTTTTTTGTTGCGCCTGTAAAAAGTGCAATATCATTTTCGCACATATTCTCGTATTTGGCGCGAAAGGCTGCTGGCAAGCTTTGCAACAAAGCTTTACGGTGTTCACAAAACCGTTCATACAGTCTAATCAGTTCTATTTGATCTTGTTCGTTATCAAGGTCTTTACCTTGTACCAATTCCGCCAAATTGGCATGCAACAGCCTAAATTTTGCCAATGCAGGGCCGACGTGCGGTTCCGCATTGCGCTCAAAACCAGTGGGTAATACAGGAATATTCATACCCCTTTATACCCCTGTATAAAAATCTCCCTGACGTTTCCCTGACAAGCCACAAAAACCCCGCACAATGGCGGGGCTTGTGGGGGCTCTCCCCAGTTTTAGGCCGCAAGCGGAAAACGCTCTTGGGCTGTTTTGCCCCTAATGCGTTCAACTTCGGCCTTCACCTCTGGCATGTCCTTCAGCCAGAGAGGCTTGCGCCCTGCGGCAAGTTCTTGCAGGGCATCATGAACATTTTTGGCAAGCAAATGCGCCTTATAGGCGGCCACGCTGCCGAAAAACTTCACGATTTCGCTCTCGTACGACATTTTTGTTCTCCTCGCCCAACGGGGCGGTGTCTAGGTTGTAGATACTTAGCTCGCTCACCCCGAAGGGCTTCATACCCCTAGTATGGGAGTGTTTGGTCAAATTTCAAGGGTGTGTTATACACAACCCCATGGCCACCATGGACCCCATTTTAGAAGACCTGAAAGCCAAGCGCGACGCCTTGCCGCCCACGCATTTTCAGCTGAAGAGCACGTTTAAGCCCGCAGGCGACCAGCCCACGGCCATTGCCGACTTGTGCCAATGGGTGGATGCAGGCGTGCGCGACAACGTGCTGCTAGGGGTAACCGGCAGCGGCAAAACCTTCACCATGGCGAATGTGATTGCCCACGCAGGCCGCCCCGCCATCATCATGGCCCACAACAAAACGCTGGCCGCCCAGTTGTACGAGGAATTTAAGGAGTTCTTCCCCCACAACGCCGTGGAATATTTTGTGAGTTATTACGACTATTACCAGCCCGAAGCCTACGTGCCCCGCAGCAATACCTTTATTGAAAAAACGGCGGAAGTGAACGAACAGATAGACCGCCTGCGCCACGCCGCCACCCGTAGCCTACTGGAACGCCGCGATGTGATTGTGGTGGCCAGCGTCAGCTGCATTTACGGCATTGGCGACCCGCAAGATTATGCGGCCATGACCCTAAAACTCATCAAAGGCGATGTGGTGGAACGCGACTTATTGCTGCAACGCTTGGTGGCTCTGCAATATAGCCGCAGCGAAATTGGCTTTGAACGCGGCACCTTCCGCAGCAAAGGCGAAGTGGTGGATATCTTCCCCAGCCACTTAGAAGACGCCGCGTGGCGGGTGGAATTGTTCGACGACTGCATTGAAAGTATTAAGGAATTCGACCCTCTCACGGGCGAAATGCTCAAACAGCTCGATACCGTCACCATCTACCCCAACAGCCACTATGTGATACCCAAACCCGCCCTGCATACGGCGGTAAAAACCATAAGAGAAGAGTTGAAGGAACGCCTGCATACCTTTGATACCACAGGGAAATTGATAGAAAGCCAGCGCCTGAACGAACGCACGCAGTTCGATTTGGAAATGATGGTAACGCTTGGCTACTGCAACGGCATTGAAAACTACAGCCGCCACCTCACCGGCCGCCCCGCAGGCGCCGCCCCGCCCACGTTGTTCGACTATGTGCCAAGCGATGCCTTACTGTTTGTCGACGAAAGCCACGTCACCGTCTCGCAAGTGGGCGGCATGTATAAAGGCGATAGGGCGCGGAAGGAAACCTTGGTGGAGTATGGCTTTCGCCTGCCCAGCGCGCTCGATAACCGCCCCCTGATGTTCGAGGAATGGGACGCCCGCCGTCCGCAAACCGTGTATGTATCAGCCACCCCCGCCGCGCGGGAAATGGCCTTGGCGGGGGAGCATGTCACCGAGCAAGTGGTGCGCCCAACTGGCCTGATTGACCCCGAAGTCATCATCAAACCTGTCACAGGGCAGGTAGATGATGTGATGGCGGAAATTCAAGCCACCACCGCCAAAGGCTTCCGTACGTTGGTGACCACCCTCACCAAAAAAATGGCAGAACAGCTGACCGATTACTTGGGCGAGCATGGTATCCGCGTGCGTTACCTGCACAGCGATGTGGAAACCTTGGAACGTGCTGAAATTGTGCGCGATTTACGCCTTGGCGCCTTTGATGTGCTGATTGGCATTAACCTGCTGCGGGAAGGGTTAGATATTCCCGAAGTGGCGCTGGTGGCCATTTTGGATGCCGATAAGGAAGGCTTTTTGCGCAGCACGACATCCCTCATTCAAACCGCAGGCCGTGCCGCCCGTAACGTGGAAGGCCGCGCCATTTTGTACGCCGATAAAATTACGGGTTCCATGGCCGCCATGTTGGCCGAATGCGAGCGCCGCCGCACCAAACAAGTGGCGTTTAATACCGAACATAACATTACCCCCGCCAGCACCACCCGTGCGGTGCGAGAAGGCATTGTGGGCGCCAGTGCGGACGCTGATAAGAAAAAAGACGCCAAAAAAACCGCCCGCCATGTGCAAAAACTGGGAATTCAAGACCTGCCCAAGGAAATTGATGGCGTGCGCAAACTCATGTTCAAAGCCGCAGAGAACCTCGATTTTGAGCAAGCTGCCAACCTCCGCGACCGCCTGCGCGAGCTGGAAGCCTTGCAGTTGAAGATGTGATTGTACACATTTTACTTGTCGCTCTGAGATAATTACGTTAGGGAAGGGGCCTAACCACCTAAGGAACACCTCATGACCGATTGTACATGCACCACTTTGTGGGAACGTGAACTGCGCATGGCCTACACCTTTTGGAGCAACAACCAAATCGGCACTGCCAAAGCGTGCATCAACCATGCCTTGGCCGAACTGCGCCAAAACCCTGCCGAATATGAAGATATTATTCTGCGGCTAAACGGCGTGCTGGACCAATTGGACGATGTGCTGAGTGGGCACGATATTGCCCGCGCCGCCAAACAGTTGGGCGATATCTGCCGCGAGCTGAACATTCTGGCAGATGAAGACGCGTAAAAATACGTGGCCGCCCATAACTGGGCGGCTTTTTTTATGCGCCAGCCTGTGTTACAAAGCCTTATGGCCATTACCCTTACCAACACACTCACTCGCAAGAAGGAACCCTTGCAGACTATAACCCCTGAAATAGTAGGTTTATATGTGTGCGGTATTACGCCGTACGACGACAGCCACATTGGCCACGCGCGTTCCACCGTCACCTTCGATATTTTGTTCCGCTTGCTCAACCACACCTTCGGCCCCAAAAATGTCACCTACATTCGCAATTTCACCGATATTGACGATAAAATTATCAATCGTGCCAATGCCTTAGGCAAAGCGCCCGCCGAAGTGTCGCAGCTGTATATCGAGCGCTATCATGCTGATATGGCCGCCCTCCATTGCTTAAAACCCACGCACGAACCCCGCGTGAGCGATAAAGTGGTGTTAGACGGGATTGTCACATTTATTCAAAGCC
>JBAQUW010000090.1:0-5982 GCA_049297755.1 Alphaproteobacteria bacterium | reverse complement strand
TTCTCGCACTGGGCAAATTATCCGCTTTGGTACGGCAAAAGACTATAAACGTGCTGGCCCAGAACCTGATAGCCCAAACACGGGCGGTATGGGGTGCATTTCTCCCCACCCGCAGGAAACGCCAGAGCTGTGGCGTACTGTCACCAACACCATGGTGGGCCCGTTGCTCAATACCATGGTGGAGAAAGGCACGTCCTTTTCTGGCGTGCTCTATATGGGGCTGATGCTCACGGCGGAAGGCCCAAAACTGCTGGAAATCAATACCCGCTTTGGCGACCCCGAAGCGCAGGTATTGTTGCCACGGTTGCAGGGCAATTTGGCCGATATTCTGTACCGCGTGACGGCGCTGCCGTTTCAGCAAGACGAGCGTGTTGAGCTGAACTGGGATCCGCGGCCTGCCATCACCTTGGTTTTGGCGGCAGAAGGCTACCCTGCTAAGCCACGCACAGGTATTGTTATTCCGCCTGTTGCACCGCTGCCCCCCGATGTGTTTCTCACCATGGCCAATGTGGAGAAAGACGAAGAGGGTGATTTGGTCAATACAGGTGGGCGTATTCTCAACATCACTGCGTTGGGCGATACGTTGGCCGATGCGCGCGCCAAAGCCTATGCGGCCATAGTGCCGTGGCAAGTGGAAGGGACGTTTGTTCGGCCTGACATTGGGCTATAACAGCAGAGAGAGGCGCCGCAGGGCGCCTCTTTTTTACCCCGCAATGGCTTTTACTTCTAAATATTCCTCAAAGCCAAATAGTCCTTTTTCGCGGCCATTGCCTGAGTGTTTGTAGCCGCCAAAGGGCATGGTGGCATCGGCGCGGGCGGTGTTGATGTTCACCGTACCCGTGCGCAATTGGCGGGCAACGGCAAGGGCGCGCTCGCGGTTGGCGCTGCTGACATACCCGCTTAAGCCATAGCGGGTATCGTTGGCAATCGCGATGGCTTCGGCCTCGGTGGTGTAGGGGATAATCACGAGCACGGGGCCAAAAATTTCTTCCTGTGCCACGGTCATGCTGTTGTTTACGTTGGTGAAAATGGTGGGCTGCACATAGTAACCCGTGGGCAGGTGGGCGGGGCGGCCTGCCCCACCCGTCAGCACAGTAGCGCCTTCGACAACACCTGTTTTAATAAGGGTCTGAATGCGCTCCCACTGCACGTTTGACACCACAGGGCCTAATTGGGTGGCGGGGTCGGTGGGGTCGCCCTGCACATAATTTTCCGCAGCGTGTTTGGCCAAGGCATTCACATGTTCCAATTGGGTGGCAGGCACCAGCAAACGGGTGGCCGCGCTGCACCCTTGGCCGCAGTTGACGTAACACTGCGCCACGGCGGCGGGCACCACACTTTCCCAGTCCACATCGTCCAGCAAAATGTTGGCCGATTTTCCGCCCAGCTCCAGCGTCACCCGCTTGATGGTGGGCGCCGCCTGTTGGGCCACAGCAATGCCAGCGCGGGTGGAACCTGTCAGCGATATCATATCCACCAACGGGTGGCTGCTGAGCAAGCTACCCACGGTGGGGCCATCGCCCTGCACCAGATTGAACACGCCCGCAGGTACGCCCGCTTCTGCCAAAATCTCGGCAAAAAGTATGGCGGTGAAGGGGGAGAATTCCGAAGGTTTCAGCACCATGGTGCAGCCCGTGGCCAAGGCAGGGGCGACCTTCAGGGCAATTTGGTTCATGGGCCAATTCCATGGGGTGATGAGGCCGCACACGCCCACAGGTTCGCGCCGCACCATGCCGTTGCTGAAGGGGTGCTCAAACGCGTAACCCTGCAAAATATCGCGCGCCACTTCCAAATGCGTGAGCCCCACTTGGGTTTGGGCGCTGCGGGAGAAGTTGATGGGAGCGCCCATTTCCGCCGTAATGCTCACCACAATTTCTTCAAAGCGGCGTTGGTAAATGGCAATAATGCGCGTGAGCAACGCCAAGCGTTCTTCCCGCGTGGTGGCGGCAAAAGCGGGGAAGGCCGCGTGGGCAGCGCGAATGGCTGCTTCGGCATCAGCCGCATTGCCCAAGGTTATCTCGCCCAGCGGTTGTTCGGTGGCGGGGTTGATGACGGTAAAGCGTTGCGTACCAAGGCTATCCACCCATTGGCCATTGATGAAGTGCTGGTGGGCGTGGGCCAAAGTGGGGGCGGTATTATAGCTCATGAGTATGCTCCATATTCAATGAATCACGATGACAGTTGAGGATGAGCATAACGTATTTGGCTACAGTCTGCGCAGGTTTTTTGAACACAATAAAGCTAAATAGATGATTCCACCACGAAAGACGGGTGTTAACGATATGGGCATAACCTAGTGGAAAAGGAACAAAAAAATCTGTCATCCCCATAATGTTAAAGCGGGGAAAGGATGTTGTTTGAGGTAAATGCAATTTCCAAAGTGGCGCGAAAGCAAGTGGCGAGCAAAACGAAACCACTCCTATAACTGGGCTTTGAATAAACTGATGCGCAAGATGCTGGGCAATAACACCGCCCAAGCTGTAGCCAAGCAATAACACAGGCTTACCATTGTCTTGGGTAGTGAGAATAGTGCGGGCAAAGTGTTGAATGCGGGATTTTTGCCATGGCCAATAAAAGTGCCGCTCTAATATAAACTCACCTTGAAATCCCTGCTCACGCAAAGCCATTTCCATAAAGCGCCATAAGCGGGTTGCATAAGGCCTATCTACAATGCCTACAATAGCAATAATACGTGGCATGAGGCTCCTTTTCTCTAAGTTTTTCAGCATAGGTAAATTGCTTTTAAAAGCAAGCCCATTGCTATATATTGATACCAACAATGGAGAGAAAATATGCATCAATTGTTGAGTATTGCGCTTTTGGTAGTTTTTGGCTTTGCGGGCAATGCTACAGCCCAAGAGCACACTGGCCACCACATGCCTGCCGTGGAAGCCAGCAACCCGTCTGATGCGGCCTACGCTGCCGCCAATGCGGCCATGCACACGGCCATGACCTTCCCCTTTACCGGCGATGCCGACCGCGACTTTTTGCGTGGCATGATTGCCCACCACCAAGGGGCGGTGGATATGGCGCAAGTGCAGCTGAAATACGGCACAGATGTGCGGGTAAAACGCTTGGCGCGGGAAATTATTCGTGCCCAAAAACTAGAGATTTTTTGGATGACCAAATGGCTGAACGAGCTAGATACCGCCGCCAAAGGCTATACCGATAGCGACTGGGCGGGCGACCACGAGATGGGCGGCTATTAAACGCGCCTTGCAAAGTTTTGGTTTTTCCCTTACATTCCCCCATATTTTAAGGGAGATTTGCCATGACCAACATTCACTTGCCCGACGGCTCAATCCGCACGTTTGATGGTGCGGTGACGGGTATGGAGCTGGCCGCCAACATTGGGCCAGGTTTGGCCAAAGCCGCTGTGGCTATCAAAGTAAATGGGGCAGAAGTAGATTTGAGCCTGCCGCTGCCCGATGCGGCACAGGTGAGCATTCTCACGCAAAAAGACGACCGTGGCCTAGACGCCGCCCGCCACACCATGGCCGCGCAATTGCTGGCGCGTGCGGTGAAGGAGCTGTACCCATCGGCCAAGTTGGCCATTGGGCCGACGGTGGAGTTTGGCTTTTATTATGATATTGAGTTTGAAACCAACATTTCGGCTGACGACCTGCCCAAAATTGCGGCGAAAATGGCGGAAATTCAAAAAGACGATTATACGGTGACGCGCGAACTATGGCCTGCAGAAAAAGTGAAGGCGTACTTTGCTGACCGTAACGAAACCTACAAGGTGGATATTGTGGCGCGTGCCATTGAAAAAGGCGAGATGTTTGAAGGCAATACGCTCAGCGTCTACCGCCAAAGTATCCCTAAAATTATTGGCAAAAACAGCGAAGATTTTATCGACCTCTGCCGTGGCCCTCACGCGCCAAGCACGGGCAAAACGCCGTTGGCGTTTCACCTGACTGGCCTTGCGGGCGCGTATTGGCGCGGCGATAGCAACAACAAGCAGCTCACGCGCATTTATGGCGTGGCATTCCGCGAGAAAAAAGAGCTGGAAGCCCATTTAAACATGGTGGAAGAAAGCAAAAAACGCGACCACCGTAAGCTGGGTGCAGCATTGGATATTTTCTTTATCGAGCCCGACAAAGTGGGCAGCGGCCTGCCCATGTGGCTGCCCAATGGCATGGTGCTGCGGCAAGAGCTGGAGCGTTTGGCCATTGAAGAAGAACGCCGCGATGGCTACCACCGCGTGAGCACCCCCGTGTTGGCGAAAGAAGACCTGTACTACCAAAGCGGCCACCTGCCCTATTATGCCGAGGATATGTACGCGGCCATTCAAATTGACGAAGAGCGCTACCGCCTGCGCCCCATGAACTGCCCACACCACCACCATTGCTACGCAGCACGCCCCAAAAGCTACCGCGAGTTGCCATACCGCATTGCCGAGTACGGTACGGTGTTCCGCTACGAAGCACATGGGGCGTTGAGTGGCCTGATGCGCGCCCGTGGCTTCTGCCAAAACGATGCGCACATTTACTGCACGCATGACCAAGCCAAGGACGAGTTCATTAAAGTGATGAAACTCCACCAACGCTTCTACAATATTTTTGGCATTAAAGACGAAGACTTCTACATGCGCCTTTCCCTGCCCGACTTGAACAAGCTGGACAAATATGTCGACCAACCCGACATGTGGTTGAAGGCGCTGGGCGTGATTAAAGAAGCCATGGATGAATCAGGCTTTGCATATAAAGAAGCACAGGGTGAGGCGGCGTTTTATGGCCCTAAAGTGGACTTCCAAATTAAAAATGCCATTGGTGCCGAGTACACCATCAGCACCAACCAGCTCGACTTTTTGGCCACCCAACGCTTTAACCTGACCTACACGGGCGAAGATGGCACGGCACAACCCGTGTACGTGATTCACCGCGCACCTTTGGGCAGCCATGAACGCTTTATTGCGTTTTTGATTGAGCACTACGAAGGTCGCTTCCCCACATGGTTGGCACCCGTGCAAGCGGTGGTGATACCGATTACCGACAAGCAAAATGCCTATGCGGAAAAAGTGAAAGAGGCGTTGTTCACCGCCCCTATCCATACCGCAACCGGTGGCCTGCGTGTGGAAACTGACTTTGCCAGCGAGCGCATGCAAAAGAAAATTCTGTTCGCCCAACAGCGGCAAATTCCCTACATGCTGGTGGTTGGCGCGAAGGAAGAAGAAACAGGCACCGTGGCCGTACGCTTGCGGAATGGCACAGACTTGGGCGCCATCCCGCTGGAGCAACTGCTCACCCGCCTGAAGCAGGAAATTGAAACGCGCACAGATATTGTGGCCTAAGCCGTGGACATGCTCGGCAGCATAGATGTGTTGCTGCTGTTTGGTTTGGCGGCTCTTGCGGGTGTGATTGATGCCATGGCAGGTGGTGGCGGCTTGCTGACCATTCCGGGTTTAATGGCCTTTGGCCTAGATCCGCTTACCGCCATGGCCACCAACAAATGCCAAGGGGTGTTTGGCACCGCTGCGGCAACACTGCGCTTTTGGCGGGCGGGGCAGCTGCCCATAAGTGAACTCAAAATAGCGGCAGGAGTCTCGTTTGTGGCGGCAGCGTTAGGGGCTTATGCTGTCACATGGGTCGATGCGACCACGCTTAAGCATGCCGTACCTGTGGCGTTGTTGCTGGTGGCTGGGTGGGTGGCGGTATCTCCACGGTTGGGCAATGTGCCCCAACGCGCACGCTTAAGTGCTGCAGCTTATGTGGCCGTGGTGGTAACGTGTATAGGATTTTACGACGGCTTTTTAGGGCCCGGAACAGGCAGCTTTTTTGCCTTGAGTGGTGTGGCTTTGCTGGGGCTTACTCTCACCCAAGCCACAGCCAGAGCCAAACTGCTGAACCTGATGAGCAATGCTGGGCCTCTGCTGTTTTTTATGGCGGCTGGTTATGTGGTGTGGCCCGTTGCTGGCATCATGCTGGTGGGGAATATTGCGGGCGGTTGGTTAGGCGCACACTTGGTGGTACAGTATGGTGC
>JBAQUW010000089.1:0-2301 GCA_049297755.1 Alphaproteobacteria bacterium | reverse complement strand
GTACCACGTCATTCAACGTATGGCGGCCTTGCACAAGTTCCAGTAAACGCAAATAACGGGGAGGGTTGAAAAAGTGGGTAATGAGGAAATGTTCGCGGAAATTTTCCGACATTCCCGCCACTAATTCTGTCAGCGGAATAGTGGAGGTATTAGAACTCACAATCGCATCTTTACGGCGGTGTTTATCAATTTTGCGGTAAAGGTCTTGCTTGATATCCAACCGCTCAATCACCGCTTCAATAATCCAGTCGCACTCGGCCAATTTAGCCAAGTCGTCGGTGGTATTTCCCACCTGCACACGGCCAGCGCAACGGGCATGCATAAAGGCGGCGGGGTTGCTTTTCTTCAGTTTTTCCAAGGCGCCCTTGGCAATCACATTGCGGTCGGCGGCGTCTTTGGGGATGATATCCAGCAGCAACACGTCAACGCCCGCATTGGCACACTGGGCAGCAATGCCTGCACCCATCACACCTGCGCCAATCACGGCTATTTTGGTCATCTCACCTGTGGCTTTGGGTTGCTTGGCCATGGGTTAGTCCACCGCTTCTAATACTGTGGCAATGCCTTGGCCGCCGCCAATGCACATGGTGGCAAGGGCGTATTTGCCTTTGGTGCGTTTCAGCAAACTTGCCGCTTTGCCGGTAATACGCGCGCCACTGGCGCCCAGCGGGTGGCCCAAGGCAATGGCGCCGCCATCGATGTTTACTTTGCTGGTATCTACATCCAAGTCATGCAACACCGCCAAACTTTGTGCGCCAAAGGCTTCATTCAGTTCAATCACGTCCATATCACTCAGCGTAAGCCCCGCGCGTTTGAGCGCTTTTTTGCTGCTTTCCACAGGGCCAATGCCCATAATTTCTGGTTTACAACCACTCACGGCAAAACTTTTAATGCGGGCGATGATGGGCAATTTGTGTTTGCGCGCATAGGCTTCGCTCGTCACCAATACAGCACTTGCACCATCGGTGAGGGGGCTGGCGGTGCCTGCGGTCACGGTGCCGTTTTGGTCAAAGGCGGGCTTCAAAGCGGCCAAGCTCACGGCATCCGTTTCAGGCCGAATGCACCCATCCACCTCCACCACACCTTTGGTGGTTGTGATGGGAACAATTTCATCTTTAAAATAATTTTTGCCAAAAGCAGTCGCCGCTTTTTTATGGCTGGCGGCGGCAAATTTTTCTTGGTCTTTGCGGCTGATTTTATACTTCACCGCCAAATTTTCTGCCGTTTCGCCCATGCCAATATAGGCTTCAGGCATTTTGGCAAACAAGGTGGGGTTGGGCATGGGGTTAAAGCCGGTCATGGGCACGCGGCTCATGCCTTCTACGCCCGCACACAAAAATACTTCACCCATACCTGCGGCCACACGCCCTGCCGCCATGTGAATCGCCTCCATACTGCTGCCGCAAAAACGGTTGATGGTGACCCCACCAATGGTCAGCGGCAAGCCTGCCAGCATCACCACCAAACGGGCTAAGTTGAACCCTTGTTCAGCTTCGGGGAACGCGCAGCCTAAAATCAAATCTTCAATATGTTTGGCTTCAACGCCTGTTTTTTTGATGAGGCCATTCACCACCTGTGCGGCCAAATCATCGGCCCGGGTGCCAGCAAGTGCCCCTTTGTTGGCCGGGGTAAAGGGGCTGCGCGCATAGCCCACAATCACCGCACTGGTTTCGGGGTTGAGGGTGCTGGCGGTGGTGGTTTTGGCAGCCATGGAACTTTTCTCCGTTTGTTATTTTTATGGAAGCTTTGCGGGTTAAACGTTTTGGCGCTGGGCTTTCAATGCTTTTTTATCAATCTTACCAACGGTGGTTTTAGGTAAGCTGTTGGTAATAGTCACTCCCGCCAAGCGTTCCAGCGGGTTCAGGCTGGTGTTGGCAAAGGCTTTGAGCGCGTCCTCTGTCACCGTTTTGCCGTCTTTCAGCACCACATAGGCATGGGGCACTTCGCCTTTTTGGGCGTGCGGCTTGGCAACCACCGCCACTTCCAACACGGCATCGTGGTGGTAGAGGGCGTCTTCCAACACCCGTGGGTAAATATTATACCCATTGCAAATAATAATATCCTTCAATCGGTCAGTTAGGTAGAGGTACCCCTGCGAATCCATGTACCCTATGTCACCCGTGCGCAACCATCCATCTACCAAGGCCGCTTCCGTTTCGGCTTTTTTGTTCCAATAGCCGCGCATCACTTGGGGGCCATAGGCCCATATTTCTCCCGTTTTGCCAGTGCTTACGGTTTTGTGGGTGTCAATATCGCGTATCTCAATCAAAGTTCCAGGTAAGGGTAAGCCCACGCTGCCTG
>JBAQUW010000088.1:0-3672 GCA_049297755.1 Alphaproteobacteria bacterium | reverse complement strand
ATCGGAGGCTTTGCAGCAGGTGGTGGCGGGGCGGATACGCCAGTGTGGAAGACTCCAAAGGCCTAATTTTTCCTTGCGGGCAGCGGCTTCGGCGGTGAGCAGGGGGGCGACGTTGTCGCGGTTATCGGGGAAGGTATAAACGTGGGCTTGGCCTTGGCGGACGAGATGTTCGTTCACCCACACCTTGCCTAAGTACACATGGGCCAGGGTGCGGCCGTAGCGGTCTTTGTTGTACGGCTGAATGGTGACGCTTTGGCCTGACAGCAGTTTTTTGGTGAAGCGGCTGGCGGCATCGCCACCAGCTTCGGCTGGGCGGCGGCCGGTGCTGGGTTCGGGCGTGTTGATGCCCAGCAAGCGAATGGTTTGGCCAGTACTGGTGATGAAGGTGTCGCCATCAAACACCTGTCCGACCACGGCGGTAAAGGGTTTGGCCGCGGCGTGGGCAGACACACTGAGACACAGTTGCAACAGCAGGGTGAGAAATAAAAAGCGCATGCCGCATAAGGTAGCAGGGGTTTGCGCGGTTGTCTTGTGGCAAATGGCGCAGTGGGGTATGATGACGCCAGACATTGAGGATATTGGAATGGGTGTATTGAAAATTCGGACGGAAAAACAAGAAGATAAAGCCCGTGTGGCCACGTTGCTGGCGCGCACATACCGCGCTGAAGGTGTGAAAGCCATTGAGCTGGCGGGCGAAATACGCCGCCAACCTGCCCGTGATATGAGCTTGGCCATGGTGGCCGAAGATGATGGCGAAGCTATAGCTTGCGCCATGTTCACCCCCGTGACGGTAGGGAGCCAGCAAAAAGCCGTGGTATTGGCCAGCTTGGGCTTTGATACCAAAAAAGAGCAATTGGACGTGTTTGCGGTGCTGAATGGCGTGCTGGATAAAGTGAAAGACCAAGGCCACCGTTATGTGCTGATGCGTGGCGATGCCAAAACTTTTGGCCAGCAGGGTTTTGTGAGAAGCCAAGATATGGGCTTGACCTTTACTGGCAAAGAAAGCGATTGGTTGGTGAAAGATTTAGACCCTGAAGCTAGCGGCAAAGTGAGTGGCAAAGTGGAACTGCCTGCTTACTTGCTGTAACCATGGCGTTGAAACCTGAGGGGTTGGAAGTTTCGCATGGGCGGATTGTGGCGCATGCGTATGGCGATGCGTATTTTTCGAAAGAAGATGGGTTAGCGGAAACGCGCCATGTGTTTTTGGGCGGCAATAACTTGCCCGCGCGGTGGGAACATGTGCCTGCAGGTAAAAACTTTTGTGTGGCAGAGTTGGGTTTTGGGACAGGGTTGAACTTTTTAGGCACGGTACAAGCGTGGCGTGCCGCAGGCCGCACCAACGGTTTACGTTATGTGGGGTTTGAGAAGTTTCCGCTGACCTGTGAACAGATGGCGACGGTACTGAACGCATGGCCAGAGTTGGCTGATGTGCAGGCGGAGTTGTTGGCGGCGTTGGCGGGGAGAGCTTTGACGGAGGGGTTCCATGCCCTGCGGGTGGGCGCGGGTGTGCAAGCGGTGGAGCTGCTGCTGGCCATTGGCGATGCGCGCGATATGTTGCCCCTGTGGCCCGACTGGGCCGATGCGTGGTACTTGGACGGCTTTAACCCCAAAACCAATGCCGAGTTGTGGGAGCCAGCGTTGTTGGAAGATGTGTGCCACCATACCGTAAACGGTGGCACCTGTGCCACCTATAGCGCCGCCAGCCATGTGCGCAAAACCTTGCAAGCCGTGGGGTTTACGGTGGAAAAACGCAAAGGGTTTGGGAAGAAGCGCGAGATGTTGGCGGGGGTGAAATCAAAAGCAACACGTGTTTATATAGACTAAATGATGGATTGTTGAAATGCTATAAATACGTTATCCTCCAAACGAGAACTATGATTAAAAAATTGTTTATTAAAGTTAACAAAAGTTTAAATAAGATAGGGTAGTTAAAATGCGGGAAGTTATTTTTTTGAGTTTGCTGTTTTTGACTGGGTGTGCGGCGTTTGAACCAGTTAAAATTAACACGCCATTTGATGCGGTTGCTACAAAGAAATTGTTAATTGAAGGAAAAAATATAGTAAAAGGCAATGCTTTTATAAGTCAAAGGAATGGCGGGCTTGTGACATGTGCAGGCAAATCTGTTTCCCTGACGCCTGCCACTGGTTATGCTAAAGAAAGAATGATTGCCATTTACGGAAGTGAGGACGTTGGCTACAGTTCTGCATTCTCAGGTAAAAAACCGAAATTTGAGCCTGATGTTCCAGAATATTCATCGCTATCCAAAGAAACATTATGCAATGTTCGGGGAGAATTTATGTTTGATAAAGTTGCAGATGGTGAATTTTATATTACAGTTGGCGTTTTATGGAGAGTAGACGCTTATTTTGATGAAGGAGGCTACTTAATGAAAAAAGTCTCCGTTTCTGATGGTGAAACCAAAGATATTACACTTGCACCTTAATAAAAAAACGCTAGTTTCCATCTCTATTAAATAGATCAAACAAAAACCCGCACAGTCCAAGGTGCGGGCTATACGTTCTCGGGCTTATGGCCTTGCGGCGTTCTGCTTCGAGGTTTGGTATCTTTTTATCCTAACAACGTGGGGCGGCAAAGGCAACAGTAAAGATAAGTTGTTGCGGTGCGGTAAATAGGCTAGCCTTGGCGCAAGTTGGTTGTCCAAGCAACCAATGAAGCACCTGAACGTTCTTATACACCCGCCCTATGGGGCATTGTGCTGCGAGGTTTGGTATGACACGCAAAAGCAATGATGATAATCCGCCTTACCAGAATGGTAAAGGCGGCAAAAAGAAGAAGGCTGATACCCCTAAAGGGAAAAAGCCCAACAAACGCATCAGCTGGCACGCGCAAAAACGCGAGCCGCTGGATAAGGACGAGCTGGCGTGGCTGTTGTATAACGGCGCACGCAGCAAGGCCAAAAAGCGCGAGTTGTCGTTTAACTTGTCGTACGGCGATGTGCGGCGGCGGGTAGAAGCTGGCGTGTGCGAGGTGACGGGGATTCCGTTCGACTTTGTGCGCAAGCCGCATAAGGGGATTGATTTTCCCTTTCGGGCCAGCTTAGACCGCATTGACAACACGGTGGGCTATGTGGCCAGTAACGTGCAGGTGGTGGTGAAAATTTACAACCATTGCAAGTGGAACTGGCACGAAGCCGACGGGTTGCGCTTGGCGCGTGCCTTGGTGGCACGGTATGGTATGGAGGACGAACCTCCGCCGTTTGCTGGTGGTGCGGCCATGTGGGCGCCCAAGGCATTGCTTAACGATGACGATGAGCACCGCGAGGTGGCTTAGCGGCAGTGCTGAAATTTCTCCCCTCTCTTGTTGTACAAACAAGGGAGGGGAGTTTTTAGGTTAAAATAAAGTGTACGGCGCAGTCGGCAAACAGTTGGCGGTACACCTCTTTGCGGAAGGGGGCCGAGTGTTGCACCAAAAAGGCGGGCGTGGCCCAGCGGAAGCTGGCAAATTCTTGGTGGGGGGTTTGTTCGGGGTTGGGCAAGGGGCCATTGTAGCGGTAGATAAACCATTTTTGTTCTTGGCCGCGGTATTGGTTTTTCATGTGGCTGTTGGTTTCGGGCGGGAACTCGTAACGCAACCAGCGGGGGTGCTGGGCGATAAAGGTGACGGCGCTGTGAGGAATGCCCGTTTCTTCGGCCATTTCGCGCAGGCTGGCCG
>JBAQUW010000087.1:0-7025 GCA_049297755.1 Alphaproteobacteria bacterium | reverse complement strand
CGCTACCACCATTGCCATTGCGGTCATCGCGGCCACGTTGGTTGTGTTTGCGGTAGCGCACTTCGGGCGGGTCTTCGGGTTGTTCACGCAAAATCATCTCGGCGGTTTTGCAGCTCTCGGTGCCATCCGCGCGCACGGAAATCATGTCAATGCGGAAGTCGGGCGAGGTGTAATCACCTACCTTAAAGATGGCTTGGTAGCGGTAGTTATACTCCATATCATGAATCGCCCCACGCTTGTGGTTGAGGATATGAATGATGAGGTCAGACGATGTTGTGATGACCAATTTATCAGCCTCGCGCGCATCTTCCTGCTCCATACGGCGCAGAATCATGAGTGCAGCACTGGGCAAGCTGTGGGTGAGGCCCGTGCCATTACAATGGGTGCAAGTAATGTAGTGGCTTTCGGCAAAGCTGGGGCGCAGGCGCTGGCGAGAGATTTCCATCAGGCCAAAGTCCGAGATATTCCCCACCTGCAAACGCGCACGGTCTTTACGCGCCACTTTGCGCATGGCACGTTCAATGTTGCGGTTGTTGCGGTGGTCTTCCATGTCAATAAAGTCGATGACAATCAGGCCTGCCAAGTCGCGCAGCCGAATTTGGCGCGCCACTTCTTCCACTGCTTCCAAGTTGGTTTTGTAAGCGGTTTCTTCAATGTTGCGTTCTTGCGTGGCACGGCCGCTGTTGATGTCAACCGACACGAGCGCTTCAGTCGGTTGAATCACCATATAGCCACCGCTCGGCAAATTCACGCGGCTGTGGTGCAGGCGGTTCAGCTGTTCTTCAATGCCATACTTGGTAAACAAGGGCGTGCTGTCGGTATATTCTTGAATAATTTTCACCGCTTCAGGCATCAAACTTTGCGCAAACTCCATGGCTTGGGTGTGGGCGCGTTTGCCCGAAACCACAATCTCTTCCAAGTCGTCACGCGCCATATCACGCAGGGCGCGGATAATCACGCTGCCATCTTCATGCACGCACCGAATATCTTTGTTGTCGCTTTGGAACTCCTTGCGAATATTGCCCCACATGTTGCTCAGGTTTTCAAAATCGCGGCGGATATTCTCCACCGGTTGGCCCACCCCCGCAGTGCGGATAATCATGCCCATATCGGCGGGCACGTTCAGGGCTTCGTACACTTTTTTCAATTCCTTGCGGTCTTGGTTATCGTGCACTTTGCGGCTAATGCCACCAGCATAAGGGGTATTCGTCATCAGCACCGTGTAACGGCCAGGCAAGGTAAAGTAGGTGGTCAGGGCGGCACCTTTGCTGCCGCGTTCTTCCTTCACCACTTGCACCAAAATTTTCTGGCCTTCTTTCAACACATCTTCAATTTTATAGCGGCGGTGAATGGGCAGCTTGCGCTCGGTCGGTGCGCTGTCTGTTGCGCCAGTGGCAGCTGCTTCTGCGCCACCATGGCGGCCACCACGGCCACCTTGGCGGTTGCCGCCACGGCCAAAGCGGCCACGGCGTCCGTTACGTTTGTCTTTATCGCCACCTTCGGTGGGGGTTGCTACAGCGCCTTCGGCAGTCGTGGTTTCAGCAGCTGCGGCTTCAGGCGCAGTATCGCCAGAACTATGGCCAGCACTCTCAACAGGGGCTTCCACCGGCACTGTCAATGTTTCCGCGGTGGTGTTGGCATTAGCCATGCTGTCGGCGCGGCTTTCCATATCCACCTCTGCGCTGGCGTCTTGGGCGGCTTCGCTCAGGTGGGGGTTGTCATCGCCCACCACAGGCTCAGCCATCGCTTCGGCACTGGCTTCCGCTTGGTTGGCGGCCTTTTCGGCAGCACGTTGCTCGGCCAGTTTCTCGGCTTCCGCAGCGGCTGCGGCTTTTTGGGCAGCCATGGCTTCCTCGCGGGCTTCTTCTTCCTCGCTCACGCGGCGTTTGCGTTCAGCAATGTCGGCCAGTTCTTTCAGCAGTTCTTCTTTTTCTTCGGCAGAAATCGCAAAAAATTCAGGGTGTACCTCACCAAAAGCCAAAAAGCCGTTGCGGTTGCCGCCATAGGTCACAAAAGCCGCCTGCAACGAAGGCTCCACGCGGCTAATCTCTGCCACATAAATGTTGCTTTTAATTTGGGCTTTGCCGCTGGTTTCAATTTCAAAATCGTCTAAGCGGTCGCCATCCACTACGGCCACGCGCAATTCTTCGGCGTGGGCTCCGTCTATCAGCATTCTTTTCATAAGTTGTCTCCTTTTAGGCGTGTGCCGGCCAGAGAGAGAGGTGAAAAACGATTCTACATCAACGCATTAAACCGCGGCCCTAAGGTCAGGGCTCGTTTTGCGGTTGGTGGTTGATATGGTCAAATTCACGGGTTCTCTACTCTTTCGGGGCGCACATTGGGTTTGTTTGTGGCCTCACACATACGGGTATTGGTGCGGAGGGTGCCTTTAAGTGTTTGAATAAACAGGCATCTCGGCAGCAAGGCGGCGTATGCATAAATTTGTTGCAGCTGTGCGGCATCCGCGCCACACATGCAGGTATATTACGCGCAAGGGGTGGCCATGTCCACCGTTTATTTGTATAGATAAAGCATGGGCGCCCCGCGTATTTTAAAATCAGCTTTTGTGGCGTTAAGCCTTGCATGTGCCTGCTTTTTGGGCATGGTGCCTGTGGCCTTTGCGGCCCCCAAAACAGCTGTGGTGCAAAAAATTCGCCTTACCGAAGAAGGCAGCGGCAAAAACGCCCGCACCCGCGTGGTGCTCGAGCTTTCCGCCCCCACCAAGCCCCGTGTGTTTACCCTCGAATCCCCCCACCGTGTGGTGGTGGATATGCCCAATGTGCAAGTGCCCGATGCCACCCTCAAGGCTAAAATTCCCGCCACCAGCGGCATCACCGCCCTGCGGGCGGCTGAGAATAAGCCTGGCACCCAACGCTTGGTGTTGGAAATGGCCGATGCCGCCACCGCCAGCGCTTTTGTCATTGCTGCCCGCCGTAATGCGCCCTTCCGCGTGGTGGTGGATGTGCGCTCGGCCCATACCCGCCCGACGCTGACCGCGGCCCCCGATAAGAAAAAAACCAAGCAGAAACAGTACATTGAAGGTGACGCACCTCCCTCACTTTCCGCCACCAAACCCACGCCCCACGCCCCACTTAAGCCGCTGCTGATTGTGCTGGATGCGGGCCACGGCGGGCACGACCCAGGCTCTCATGGCCTGCGCAAAACCCAAGAAAAACATATTGTGCTGCAAGTGGCTAAGCGGTTGAGAGATAAGCTAGAAGCCATTCCAGGGGTGAAAGTCGCCATGACGCGCGATAAAGATAAGTTTGTGAGCCTCGATGACCGCGTGAAGTTTGGCGTGCACCACAAAGCCGATATGTTCATTAGCCTGCACGCTGATGCCCACCACGACCGCTCGGTGAAAGGTGGCTCCATTTATGTGCTTTCGCAACGCGCCAGCGACCGCGAGGCTGCCCGTTTGGCCAAAGACGCCAACACCGATATGTTGGAGGGGCTCAATTTAGGCAACCAGCAAAAAGAAGTGCGGAATATTCTCATCGATTTGGTGCAGCGCGATACCATGAACCGCTCCGTCCAATTTGGCCAAACCGTGTTGGAAGAATTGGACGATGTGATTAAACTGCGCAAAAGCAAAGTGTTATTCGCGGGTTTTGTGGTGCTGAAGGGGCCAGAAATCCCGTCGATTCTCATTGAAATGGCGTACCTCTCAAACCCCGCCGAAGAAAAATTGCTCAACAGCACCAGCCACCAAAACAAAATGGCCAATGCCATTGCCGCCGGCGTGCGCCAATATATCAAAAACCATATTCGCCAATCGCAATAGGCCACAAAAAACAGGCCACCTTGCGGTGGCCTGCTGTTGTTAGCCCATGATGCCTTTGTTGTTCAGCGCTTTCCAGCTGACATACAATGCAGGCGCTGCTGCAACCAGCAGCAAGCACCCGAACACTTGCACCATGGTGGGCGCAATGGTAATCACCCACGGCTGTGGGTTGCTCACCAAGCCATACCCGAGGTACACCGCCGCCCCCGTGCCCAGCAAGCCAATGGCGCCAACCAAGGGCTGAACTTCCCAGCGGAACAGATCGAAAGTCCAGTGCAGTCCGCCAAGCAGGCTCACCAGGCCAACCAACCCCATGAACGGGTTGTTGCCCTGTACGGCAATAACCAGCAGCAAAGTGCCGCTGCCCACATAGCCAAGGGCTGCAATGGTCTCGATAGGCTTGGCCGACCAGTCAAAGGCCGCCATGGTCAGTACCATTGCGCTCGAAAGCGCAATGATGCCAATGGCCATATTGCCAAGGCTGGCATTGCCCTTGAACGTATCGACCATCTGCCCGATGGACATCTGTGATACGTCCATGCCGAGCATGCCGCCAGCCAGGGCAAGCCCGCCAACGGCGTAGAGCACCAACGCACCAACGCCCGTATTCAGGCGTTTGATGTCTTCGTTGGTGTCGCTGTCGCCCTTGTAGTTTTCGCCGATGACCAGCCAGTTCAAGATGGCAATGGCCATCATGAACAAAATCACACCCCCAATGGGGTAGGCGGGGTGCTGCCAGTTGGCCAAGTTGCCCACTTTCCGCGCAAAGGCGGTGAAGTCGGCAAACGGGCTGGGAATGGCTTCGCCACCAAAGCCTGACATCAGGCAAAAGTAGCTGCCCCCAAGGGCGCCGGCAAAAGCCAGCAGGCTGGATGCTCGTCCAATTCCAAAGCTCATTGTAGTCTCCTAAAGTTTGAGAACTTCGCAAGTTTCCCAGCGGGAAAAGGGTGATGTGTTACTTGCGAATGGCTTTGATATAAGACAGAAATTATATGTATGCAATGGGCTGGTTGAAATAATCACAACCCAAAGCTATTGCCACAGCCGCAGCTGCTGGTGGCGTGGGGGTTGTTGATGATGAATTGGCTGCTCTCAATGGTGTCTTCAAACGCCAACGTGCTGCCCCACAGTAGGGCAAGCGATTGCGCATCTATCCGCACAATTCCGCCATTTTTTTCCACCACATGGTCGTCGGGGAAGTGGTCGGTATTGAGCTTCAAATGGTAGTTATAGCCATTGCACCCGCCGCCCGTCACCCGAATGCGCAAACAGGTGCCCACAGGGCGTTTGGCCAGTACCACCGCCAATTGCGCGGCGGCAGCATCTGTCACTATAAATGGTGTGCCCGTTTGCGGTATGGGTGGTGCGGTTTCGGCGGCTTCAAAGGTAATTTTGACCATGCGTTGTGCAATTCTCTATTTGTTTGGTTGGTTCTGTTATAGCATAGCTGTCAACAAGGGTAAGGAGAGTTTTGATGTCGGCTGTCGCGCAGGTAAAAGATATGGATAATCAAGAGTATAGCGTAAAGTTGGCCCCCTACGCCACCCGCTGGCAAACCAGCCGTGGCCGCATGCACGATGAACCAAGTGCTGACCACCGCAGCCCTTTTCAACGCGACCGCGACCGCCTGATTTACAGCGACGCTTTCCGCCGCCTGCAATACAAAACGCAAGTGTTTATGAACCCCGAAGAAGGCGACTTCCGCACCCGTTTAACGCATACGTTGGAAGTGGTGCAGTTGACCCGTACAATCTGCCGTGGCCTTGGCTTAGACGAAGATTTAGGCGAAGCCATTGCCTTGGCGCACGACGTGGGCCACCCGCCGTTTGGTCACGCAGGAGAAGACGCGTTGAACGATTGCATGGAGCACTTTGGCGGCTTTAATCACAACGTCCAAGCTCTGCGGATTTTGTGCGAATTGGAAACCCCCTATGCCATGTTCAATGGCCTCAATTTAAGCTGGGAAGTGCGCGAAGGTGTGGCCAAACACAACGGCCCGCTGGTAGGTGAGGGGTCGGCAGAATTGGCGGAAAACAAGCTTTTTTCTGACCTTTTGCCGACGCAGCAAGCCAGTTTGGAAGCGCAAGTGGCCGCCGTGTGCGACCAAGTGACCTACATTCACCACGACCTTGATGATGGCTTAAATACGGGCAAATTGCACATTGAAGATGTGATGCAACTGCCCCAATTTAAGCGCATGTGGGAAGAGGTGACCGCCACCTACCCGCATGCCCCACGCAGCCGCTATTTGAACGAGGCGATTCGGCGCATGATAAACCGCCAAGTGCGTGATATTATTAGTGTTTCTCGGTCTAAAATTGCCAGCAGCGGCGTGCAAACGGTGGCCGAAGTGCGCGAGTTGCCCGACATGCTGATTGGCATTTCTGACCCTGTGGCTAAGGAAAACAAGCTGATGTACGACTTTTTGTACAGCCATTTGTACCGCCACACCAGCGTGAATCGCTATAATTTTCAAGCACATAGAGTGGTGCGGGAGCTGTTCAAAGCGTTTATGAACCACCGCAAAATGTTGCCCACCGATTGGCGCGCGCGCCTGCCCAAATTGGCGGGCGACGAGGCCGGCAAAGCCCAAGTGGTGTGCGATTACATTGCCAGTTTGACCGACCGCAGTGCGCTACGTGAGCACGCCCGCTTGTTTGCCCCGCTCACGGTGGTTTAGCCCGTATTTCCGCCAATTTTGCGGCGTATCTGCACTCAGGTTTTTGGGTGATGTAGAAATTCGGCTCGGCGAAGCCGCTGGTGGCGTAAGTTGTTGATAGATTTGAGACATGAAACTGTAAAAAATCGGCTCGGCGGCGGTATTTTTCGGCATTTTGGTCTACTTAGTATACACAAGCAGTGGAGGGAGACTTTTGTAGCTAGGTCGTGGGCATGGAGGGGGGGTGAGCGGTTGTCTGCTTATTTTTTGAGCAGATTGACGATAGAATAATGCTGAGGGGATGTCAGAAAAAAGTGGTCGTTATTTATTATGGCGATTATACTTGTGAGTATGAAAAATATTGCGCTCAGTTTTTTTGTTGCTCTTTTGGTGTGTGTAATTGCTGTGCCTCTTTTGCTGGGATCGGCTGGGCAAGTTACTGGGCGCGAATCTTTGTATGAACGTGTGCAGAAGAAAGGTGTTTTGCGTTGTGAGTATGGCATGGAATCTCCGATGTTGGGTAAAGACCCCAATACGGGTGAATTTTATGGGATTGTTTACGACATTGTAGAGCGTGTGGGG
>JBAQUW010000086.1:0-6992 GCA_049297755.1 Alphaproteobacteria bacterium | reverse complement strand
TGTTGAATACCCCCGATGTTCGGTGTGCGTTTGTGAGCGCATGGTGCGGTGAAAAATTGGGTGTGGATGAAAACATGCAGCTGGTGACAGGCCAAGATGGTACGTTGTTCCAAGGTGGGGTTGCGGTGTTGGAAAGCGTGGGGGATAGTAGTGACCCTGTGGCCGCGCACACGCAATTGCTGGCACATATTTTTGAGAAAGTAAATGCGTTGGGATTAAGTGACGAAAAAGGGCTTGCCGACTAATCGAATAACGCCAAGCGCAGGCTGGGTGGGAGGAGGGTGTTGAGGAGCATTTCCAGCTGGCGGGGGTTTTCTTGGCGGGCGATGGCGAGGACACCTGTCATGTTGATTTTGCGAATCATGACTTCTTCGGCGCTGATGGCTTCTAACTTGGCGGCGACGGGCAGAAAAAACATGTTGGAGAGTACGGCACCATAAAGCGTGGTGAGCAAGGCCACGGCCATGGCAGGGCCAATGGCGGCGGGGTTGTCCAAATTCCCCAGCATTTGCACCAAGCCAATCAGGGTGCCGATGAGGCCCATGGCGGGGGCAATTTCGGCCGAGCGACGCAGCACGGCTACACCGCGGGCGTGGCGTTCAATCATGCCTGCCAAATCGGTACGCATCACGCGTTCAATCACATCAGGTGCGACACCATCGACCGCCATGGAGAGACCCGTTTTGAGGTAGCGGCTGGGGGCGTTGCGGGCTTCGTTTTGAATGGATAGCAGGCCTGTGGTGCGGGCTTTTTGGGCGAGGTCGAGCAGGTCTTTCGCGGCTTTTTGGGCATTCACTTGGGGGTAAAGCAGGGCTTTGAACATGAGGCCTTGCGCCACAATAATTTCCTTCAGGGTAAAGCTAACGGTGGTGACCGCAAAGGTGCCAAGAACGACGATGAGGACAGAGGGAATATCGAGAAACGCTGTGATTTCACCGCCCATAAAAATAGCCATGCCCACGAGGGCGAAGGCAATGAGGAGTCCGAGCAGGGTGGCGAGATCCATGGCGTGTCCTTAGTGGTGGTTTTTGTCAGATTTTACAATTTCGGTCATGGTCACGCCCAGCTTGTCGTCCACAATCACCACTTCGCCACGGGCTACCAAGCGGTCGTTGACGTAGATATCCACGGCATCGCCCACTTTGCGGTCGAGCTCCACCACCGCGCCACGGCCCAATTTGAGCAGCTGGCTGATGTGCATGTTGGTGGTGCCCAAAATGGCTTTGACGGTGACGGGGACGTCGTACACGGCTTCCAGCCCTGCGCCATCGGCACCGCTGTTGCCTGCGGGGGTGGCTTGGCCAAGGTCTTGCAAATTGAGGTTTTTGTCGGTCATGGGGGGAAGCCTTTTTGTTACTGTGGTGAGATTAAACAATGTTGGCTAAAGCCGCAAGAAAATTAAGTTATAGCCAAAGCATAAACCCCCCGCCTTGCGGCAGGGGGTTTGCGCGGTGGTTAGAGCGCGGAGAAGATCAGCGCAAAAAACATAGCAAAGAACAGGAGAATGGAAAGTGACTCTCCTGAGACGCCCACGCCATAAACGAGGGCAAATGGCATGCTGATTGCTACGACGATGCCGAGGAGGGTGAGAAAAACGGAGGAAAGGGATTTCCTCGGCCGAAAAGCAGGGGTCGCACCTCTATTGAAGGGCGTTTGATTGTGGGGCTGAAAAGGCATAAGGGGTGGCCTTTCTGTGAAAAGTGTGAAGTGATGCGGCTTGATTAACAGAATTGTATGCGTTGCGCAAGTTGAATACGTTCCGCTGCTCAGCCTTCGGTGCTTTCTGGCGGCGGGGTGCTGCCATCGAGGCGGAGGCCCGCAAGGGCGCTATCGAGTTGCTGATGGGCATGGGCGAGCTTGGCTTCTAGGCCGCCGCTTTGCCATTCCACCACGCAGTCGCCCGGGGCGACGGTGGGGTCGGGTTTCAGCAAAAAGAGGTAACCTTGAATTTCGGTGGATTTTTCGGCCAGTTTTTCGTGGAAAGCCAAGGCGTCGGGGTGGAGGCGCAGCACCAACTCCTCGCCATGCGTGAGCTGTTGAATGACTTGGCTCAGGTGTTTGCTGAGGATATCGGCGGGGTAATGAATGGCGGCATCGCCAATAAGTTGCATGAGCGCTTGGCGTAACAGGGTGAGCGCTTGGTGGCTGAGTGAGGCCAGCCATTGGGCTTGCTGGTGCTGCGCACTGGCCACGGCTTTTTGAAAGGTTTGCGTGTGAGCGGCCAATTGTTTGGCGACTTCTTGTTGCATTTGCTGGCGGCCAACGGTGAGGCCTTCCATGTAGGCTTGCTCGCGCTCTTGTTCGGTGAGTTGGCTGGGTTTTTCTTCCACCACAGCCACCTCAAAAAAGTCGTTTTCAAAACGGAATTTGTTGACTTTGATGCTGGTGTCGGCGGGCGGGTTGGACATGGGTTTGGTCATCAGGTGATAAAGGCGTCGTCGCCGCCTTCTTCGGAGATGAACACAATTTCGCCACGGTCGGCCAGGTCTTTGGCGATGGTGACGACTTTCATTTGCGCTTCTTCGACGTCTTTCACTTTCACAGGGCCCATGGCGCCCATGTCTTCCACCAAGATTTTGGCAGCGCGTTCGGACATGTTTTTGAGGAAGCGAGACTTCATCTCTTCATTAGCGCCTTTGAGGGCCAAGGTGAGCACGTCTTTATCCACATCACGCAGAATGGCTTGCAGGCCTTTGTCGTCGGTTTTGTTGATGTCGAGGAAGGTGAACATGAGGGCGCGAATTTCTTCGGCATCGGACGGTGATACTTTTTCCAGTTTTTCGATAAACTTGGCCTCGGTGGCGCGGTCGAAGTTGTTGAAGATTTCCGCCACTTGTTCGTAAGTATTGGCGGTATTCTTTTGGGCAAGGCTGCGCATGAATTCGGACTTGAGCGATTCTTCCACCGCATTCAGCACTTCGCGCGGCACGTTGCCCATGACGATAATGCGTTGGACGATTTCCATGGCAAATTCTTCGGGAAACTGCGAGAGCACGCGGGCGGCGTGGGCGGGTTTGATGCGCGAGAGAATAACAGCCACGGTTTGAGGATATTCATTTTGCAAATAGGTGGCCAAAGTATCTTCCGCCACGTTGGCCAGTTTTTCCCACATGGTGCGGCCTGCGGGGCCGCGCATTTCTTCCATCAGCTCGCTTACACGGTCTTCCTTCAGGAAGCTTTTCAGGTAGCGTTCGGTGGCGTTCCAGCCGCCCACCACACCGCCGCTGGGGCCGCCGACGGTATCCATAAAATCGGTCATGGTTTCTTCCACCTCTTGGCCAGAGATTTTGCCAATGGCGGCCATTTCACGCGAGATGTCGCGGATTTCGTAGTCGTCCATGGCGCTGAACACCGCAGCCGCACGCTCCTCGCCAATGGAGAGGAGGAGGATGGCGGCTTTGCGTGGGCCTTCGGATGATTTTTTTTCTGCCATGGGGGTTTACCGGTTAACTGGCCTCGTCACGAGAGCTGCTGTTGCTATCGGCCATCCAGTTACGGATGACGGCAATGGTTTCTTCAGGGTGTTGGTCGATGATTTCGTTCACATCTTTCACCATGGTTTCTTTGACCTTGCCTTCTACATTGTTGAGGCTGATGCCACCAGAAGGGGCTGCGGCTTCAGGGCTAAAGGTAGGCATAGGCGGCGGTGGGGGTGGTGGGGCGGCCATTTCTATGGCATGAGCCACGGCGCTGAGGGCAGGGCGAACGACCATAAACACCACCAGAATAATGCCCAAGGCCAGCACGCCGTATTGCACCAGCATCATGATATCTTGTTTGTTGAACATTTCGACAGGGATATCTTCAGCCGTGGGCGGTTGGCTGAAAGGCATATCGATAATTTCCACCGTATCGCCACGCTCGGCATTATAGCCCATGGCGGTTTTGATGAGTTTATCGAAACGCGCGATTTCTTCGGTGGTGTAAGGGGTGTAGCTGGCGGGTGCCCCTTCGGCGGCAGGAATGGTTTTACCTTCCATGAGGACGGCCACGTTCAGTTTTTTCACTTCGCCGCCTTCTTTCACCATATTGCGTACGGTGCGGGTGATTTCGTAATTGACGGTGGATTCCACCTTAGAGCCGTTTTCTTGCGCGGAATCGCCACTGGCACCGCCAGCATCGGCGCCCGGAATGTTGCCTGCCAAGCCCACGGCGCCATTGCTGTTGCTGCTTTGGCTGGTGTTGTTGCTTTCGGTGGTTTGTTCCGAGCGTACCACTTGTTGGTTGGGGTCGAAGATTTCGGCTTGTTCTTCAATGCGGTCGGTGTTCACCACGGCAGAGACGCGGACGGACACTTTGCCTGGGCCAACTACTTTTTCCAGCATGGTGACGAGGCCTTTTTCCAGCCCATCTTCCACATCGGCTTGCAAACGGCCAGCGCGGGCAGCGCCGCCTACGGCCAGTTCTTTACCATTAAAGAGCATGTTGCCGCCTTGGTCGATGATGGTCACTTCATCAATCATGAGCCCTGGCACGCTGCTGGCCACCAAACGGGCGATGTTCTCTACCTGCCCGCTACCCAGCAAGCGGCCACCAAGGTTTAATGCTACGGCGGCAGAGGGTTTGTTGGTGTCTTGGTCGAATAATTTCTTTTCGGGCATCACCAAATGTACGCGGGCGCCTTGCACGGCGGGGAGGCTGCCAATGGTGCGGGCCAGTTCGCCCTCTAATGCGCGTTTGGCATTGATGTTTTGCACAAAGCTGGTGGTGCCAAAACCGCTGGATTTATCGAAAATTTCGTACCCTGTTTCGCTGGCACCCACGAGGCCTTGGCCAGCGGCTTGTAAACGGAGCAAGCCCACTTGGTCGGCGGGGACGAACACGCTGCCATCTTGGCGGAGTTCGTAGCGCACGTTTTGGCCATCGAGCCAGCCGGCCATGGCGGCGGCTTCTTCGGGGTTCAGGCCACCATACAACAGGCGCATACCCGGTTTGTTGAGGTTGCCAATGACGACACCCATAATGCCAATGACTGCCGCAATACCAAGGAACAGTGCCAAAATGCGGCCTGCACCGAGTGCGCGAAAAGCTAGCAGTAAGCGGTCCATGAGCGTTTTTCTTGTTCCCCAAGTCCAGCTGACTACCTGTCGGCCACGATATGTTTATGAATACGTTGAATGTAGCAGGTTGAAGGGGCTACGCCAAGGGGGTGTCAGGAGATTTTACGGGGGGTTTTATCCACAGCAGAAGGGGCAATATGTGGCGGAATTATGAGGAAAGTGAGTGTGGGTAAGGGTTCAGGTGTCAGCTGCCTATTGGTATACCCCCGTATAAGGTTTTGGTTTGAGGGACAAGGGGGGAACCTTTCCAACAGACTCTACCTGCAGCAGGACGCGGCAGGTGGCCGGCGCGGGTATGTAGCCCGTGAAAACAAATCCAAGTAGGAGAATACGACAATGCCAATGACCATCAACAACAACATCACAGCCATGACCGCACAGCGGTACTTGGGCGTGAACGCCATGAACAGCGCCACCTCGCTGAGCAAACTCTCGAGCGGTAGCCGCGTGCCTAGCGCCAAGTTTGACGCTGCCGGTTTGGCCGTAGGTACCCAGTTAAAAGCTGAGGTAGCTGGTTTGAAACAAGCAGGACAGAACGCTGGCCAAGCTGTTTCGATGTTGCAAATTGCCGACGGCGCACTTGCGACCGTATCGGATATTTTAACCCGTATGAAATCGCTCGCCACACAGGCTTCTTCTGGCCAGTTGTCGAACGCTGACCGTGCGTTGCTCGACCAAGAGTTTGAGTCTTTAAAGGAAGAGGTTGGCCGTATTGCTGCCGATACTGACTTTAATGGCACCAAACTGCTGAATGGTGGTGACGTGGTGGCCGAAATTGCGGTGGAAAGCCGTGCTGGCTACTTGGCTGGTAAGGGGATTGCCATGGAATTCGACACCGCTGAATTGGGTGCCGATGACGTGTTCCGTGTGGAATACGACTGGACCGACGCTGCTACCGACGTAGGTAACCTGAAAGTGACCAACCTGACCACAGGCGAAAACCAAACCATTGACATTGCCGCTTTGGTGCAAGCCAAAACTGGTGAAGCTGGTGGTGCTCTGACCACAGACTTGGCTGTTGGCCAAACTGTGGATGTGGCTTTTACCGCCTTGGGTGTCACCTTGAAACTGGACGACCGCTTTGATGTAGGTGGCGTGGGCGCAGACTTTAACGCCAGCGTAACCCCTGTGATTAGTGGTGCCCAATTGGGTGGTGCGGTAACAGTGGACTTTTTGGCTGGTACTGGCAATACAGGCGCTAACTTTGCGACCCTTGCTGCTGGCCTGACTGATGGGAAACTGCGCATTGAAGTGAACAGCACAGGTGTGGCCAGCACGGTAGATATTGCTGCCACCACAGGTGCTGAGTTCTCGCTGGACGGTGTGACCTTTAGCAGCACCTTGACGGGTGTGGCTGTGGCCACCAACGACGACCTGTATGTGCGTGCTGGCGGTGCCGGTAGTGCCTTTATGCGGGTTGACCTGACCAGCTTGACCAGCACCACCACCGCTGCAACCGATGGCTATATAGAAGTAGACCTGAGTGGCATGTTCCGCGCAACTGAAAGCGTGAGTTCTGCTGCAACGTTCGACTTCCGTGTCGGTACAGGTGCCGTAACGGTTGAAGATGAAATCTCTATCACCATCGATGCCGTGACCACTGCTGGCTTGGGCATTAACGCCTCAGACATCAGCACCCAAGGCGCTGCAGAAACAGCCATGGATGCGGTGACTGATGCCATTAGTACCATCTCGGAACGCCGTGCTGACGTAGGCGCGTTGCAGTCTCGCTTGGACTTTGCAACTGCGGCTATTAACGTGAGTATCGAAAACGTGAGTGCTGCCCAGAGTGCTATTCTGGACGTCGACGTGAGTGCCGAGATGACCGAGTTCACCAGCAAACAAGTATTGCTGCAAGCTGGTATCTCGATGTTGGCACAGGCTAACCAACAGCCTGCGTTGTTGCTCCGTCTGTTGCAGTAATTGCAACGG
>JBAQUW010000085.1:0-8760 GCA_049297755.1 Alphaproteobacteria bacterium | reverse complement strand
CCATTGCGCTCTGGCTATTTATGGGCAACGCTGGGGTCAGCTTTGGCATCATCTTTCTCTCGATGATCATGAGCGGATTTGTCACCAGCCTGCTGTGGTGGATACCCGTTGCTGTGGCCACGGTCTGTGCCGTGCTCATTGGGCTGCTGTTATATATCGGCTAACCCACGGCTAGCCCCACACGCACACCCCGCTTGCCACACGGCAGGCGGGGTGTCAGTTTTGCTTGTTCCCCAACCCATAAAGCCATATGAGCACAAGCTTTTTCAGCTGGTTGAACGGCGTATTCGGGGTATCCGATGCGCCCCCCTGCGCCGCCCGCCGCAATTTTTTAGCTACTTCCACCGCCACCCTAGCCCTTGCCACGCCTGCAGGCCGTGCCTTGGCCGCTGGCACGGAATGGCTCACCACCGTGGGACACACCGCCCCCATCTCCCCCAAGCCAGACTTAGAAGCCCTTGCCCGCCGCACCACATTCATTGCAGGCAACATTATAAAAAACAATCAGTTTCAACATGTTGGCACCGCATTCATCTGCCGCACACAAGAAAAAGACGGCCCCGCGCTCCCACTCATCATCACCAATGCTCATGTCGCGCAAACGCATCATGTAACCAATCTCATCAAGCTAGAACTCCCCAACGACACCAGCGCCATTTGCCATACCATGACCTTCCAAAACCCCGAGCTTGGCATCACCATTCAAGGCGTACTTGTCGCCCAAGCCCGCTCGTCTTGTCATGCCGGCATACAACCAACCGATAATCTCACCTCCGACTTTGCCATTTTTCTGCCTCTTACCATAGCCCCCAATACGCCCGAAGCCCACGCCTTGCTGGAAACCGCCCCACTCCTCGCCCTCACCCCCGACAAACCTCAAAACATTCAAGCCAGCCACGCGCTCACTGTTGGTTATCCAGGCGCATTTCAGCAAGGGCAAGTGGCAACCTATGCGCCACGCAGCACCGCACCAGACGGTACACACTTTTTGCACCATGCTGGTAGCCGCACCTCTCACCACGGATTCCAAGCCCAAAAAGGATTCTCTGGCGGTCACTCTGGCGGCCCCGTGTACGATATCAGCCAAGACCAGCTAAAACTTATTGGTGTAGCTTCGATCGTTGAGAAAAAGGGCTCTCTCCTCTACGCCCCCAGCACCGACCACCTGCTGCCCTTTTTGCTGGCCGCCCACCGCAAGCTGCTCAACCCTAAAACACCGCTGGCCGAACGCTTCGTCACCGCCCAACCTACCACAGCCAAAGACGCCTGCCCCACCGCTGGCGCCCCGCAAGAACTCACGGGCTTACCAGCCGAGGTGCTTGACCGTTTACGCAACCTTTACGGCGAAGCTAACCCCAGCCTTCAAGCCGCCGTCGATGCTCTCCAACCACCGTCGCCCTTCTCTCGGGTGGTCGACGCCCTCAAGGGCACGTTCGAGCGCTAACCGCACCCCTTGACCGCCCCCCTTAACCTTGCTATACCCGCGCCTTCATCAGCCCGTTTATTCAGGAAAATCTCATGGGACACAACTGTTCTCACTGCGGGAAAGACTTGGCCACCGCCGCCTCTGCCTCGTGCAACAATACCCGCTGCCCGAGGGACAACAACCTCGAACGTCGCAGTGCCATTTGCAGCCGCTGCAACGGCACGGGTAAACGCGATCGGTCAGACTTCTTCGCCCAACGCGTGGCCTTCGAAACATGCAGTGACTGCTTCGGTACGGGTTATCGCAATGGCGAGCGCCCCTGCATCTTCGACATGTACCCCAACGACTAATACCGCCGCCCACCTTGATGGTGGGCGGTTTTTATGCCGCCAAATCCCCAGCCAGCTTGGGTTTTAATACCTCAAACAGCCGCAGCGTCGCCTCGGCATCTTCTGCGGCGTAACGGGTTGCAGCGGGCAACTCCACGCGGTCAAACGTCACTTGTTTTTGGCCCACGCCCGCCACGTCGGTAAACTTAATCATGGTGTGGTTCAGGTGGCGCTGGGCCAAGGCGTCAAGCCCATGGCTGGTGTTGCCTGCTTCCACCGCGGCACTCAGCAACATGGTGTCTTCAAAGTTCACAATCAGCTCCGTCAGCGGGCGGTGTGCGGGCCAGCGCAGCGCCTCGGCCAACACCAACCAATCGTACTTCAGGTTGTGCCCCACTTTGGTGAGGCTCGCGTCTTGCAACAACGCCCGCACATCGGCCAAAATTTGCGCCTTGGGCAGTTGCGGAATCTCCTCGGCCAGCAAACCTTCGCCCTGGCCCACATGCCCCACGGGCACATAGCAGGCGTGCAGGCGTCCCTCCACCCGCACGGCCAAGCTCACCCCCACCACGTCGGCCTGCATGGGGTCTAGCCCTGTCGTCTCCGTATCCACCGCAAAGCGTTTTTCGGCCTTGCACCAGTCCATCCAGTTGCGCCATTGGTCGGGGGTGGTCACACAGGTGTAATTTGCATACACAAAGGCGTCATCAACCCGCAGCTCACCCCCCACAATGGCCTCAGTCACCATGGCCGCCTCACCCTGTTCATCTAAGGGCGCAAAGCCGATTTTATCCGCAGAATTCTCGTTATGATTCAACGGCTTATTTTCTTGTGCCGATTCCGAGCCGGAATAATACACCGGAGAAAACCCATTGTTTTTGCCCTTGCTCAATTTATCCAAACGGGCGGCCAAACTGTGGAAGTCTAGCCCCACCAAAAACGCCTTAGCGTGGCTGTAGTCAGGCGTCCAGTGCAGTTTCTCTTCAGTCACCTCCACGGACACATCGCGCTTCAGGGTCACCAACTCGCGCGATAAAAAGGCTTCTTTTTTAAATTGTGTCAGGTTTTCGCGCACTTTATCGCGCTTAACTTTACTTAAATCAGCATAAATGCCTTCCAAAGTGCCAAATTCACCAATCAGCTCGGCGGCGGTTTTGGGGCCAATACCTTTCACACCGGGTACATTGTCGCTGCTGTCGCCAATCAGGGCTTGCACTTCCGTCACCTTATCGGGAGAAACTCCAAATTTTTCAAACACTTCCGCCACGCCAAAGGTCTTGTCTTTCATGGTGTCCAGCATGGTCACGTTGCCACCAATCAGCTGCATCAGGTCTTTGTCGCTGCTCACAATCGTCACCTTGTGGGTGGCTGCGTAACGTGTTGATAAGGTTGCGATAATGTCGTCAGCCTCCACCCCTTCCACCCGCAAGGCGGGCACATCAAAGGCATGAATCAGCGGCTCAAAGTACGGCAACTGCGCCTTCATGGCCTCGTCCATTTCCGCCCGATTTGCTTTATATTCCAAATAGATAGCATCGCGGAACGTCTTGCCCACGCTATCTAACGCCACGCAGCACATGTCGGGTTTTAGGTCAGTAATCACCTTAAACAACATTTGGGTGAAACCGTACAAAGCGTTGGTGGGCAGGCCATCGCTGGTGCGCGAAAGGTTACCCCGCACCGCATGGAAGGCCCTGAAAAAAAAGGACAATCCGTCAATAATCACCACATGCTTCATGCCGTCACCCTACCTTGCTTGCGCCCATTTGGCCAGTGGTTTAGAGTGCATGGCAACAGATAAGGAGAACCCCATGAGCAGCACCGACTACCCCACCCTGATGACCAATATTCGCAGCAGTTTGCGCACCCTTAACACCGCGCAACCCGAAGCCCTGAAAGCCTTTCGTGCCCTTGGGGCCGAGGCCTATAAAGACGGCGCCCTCGACCGCAAAACAAAAGAGCTCATGGCCTTGGGGCTGGGCATTGCCGGCCATTGCAGCTACTGCATTGGTTTCCATGTGGAAGAGCTCATCAAACTCGGCATAACCAAGGCAGAGCTTGGCGAAGCCATTGCCGTGGCCATTCAAATGGGCGGCGGCCCCAGCCTGATGTACGGTGCCGAAGCCATGACCGCCTTTGAGCAATTGGGCGGGAAATAGGCCAGCCTCTAAAACTTATACGCCACCCCAGCAAAGGCGCGGGGTTGCAAGGCTTGTTCGGTGAGTGGGCTATCCGCCGCATCGCCCACCAGAACATCGGCGCCAGCCATGCCAAACAGGTGCCAGTTGCCGTGCAGCTGGTAGGTCGCTTGGCCAGAGACATTCACGCTGTGTAAGCCGCCATCTGCTTGGTACGCAGGGCGGTCGGCACGGGCTTGAACGGCGGGTACACTAAAATAGGCTTGCTGAAAATCATCGCTGGCGTAGGTCAGGCCCACGTTGCCTGTCAGGCTTAACTTCTCCCCCACCCGCTCGCGGCCTTGTAGGCCAATATGGGCAGTGTAGCCCCCATGGGCATCGGCCACATCGGCCAATATTTTGGCAGTGGCGGCCACTTTGGGGGTGAGTTGATACGTTACCGTTGGCCCCATTTCTACCGTACCGTCCACATCGGCCATGCCGCTGAGTTCCGCCGCATCGCTCGCATCGCGCCCGCTGCGGTAGGTGGCTTGCAGGCCCACGCTCACTGTACGATCAATGGCATAATCATACGCCGCTGTTGGGCCCATGAGGCTTAGAGTATGTTTTTGCGCGAACGTTTCGCGGTACAGCACAACAGGCAAAGGCTGTACTTCCATGGCACTGCTGCCTGCGTAAAGGGGCTTAGCCAGCACGCCTGCGCCCACCATCAGCAAACGTTCTTGCACTTGGTCTGGCGCCCGCTCTTGCGCGTGGGCACTCAGTGCTGTTGTGGCCAGTAAACCTACCAAAACCAGATGACGCATGTGATTATCCCTCTTTGCACGCACCCTAAAATAACCATACACTAAAGTCAACTATGCCTGCCGATTGCGCTTCAAATACACATACACGGCACCTGCGCCACCATCGCGCGGCACGGCGGTGTGGAAGGCC
The DNA here is from genome assembly GCA_049297755.1 of Alphaproteobacteria bacterium. Lineage (GTDB taxonomy): Bacteria > Pseudomonadota > Alphaproteobacteria > UBA2136 > JAPPOO01 > JBAQUW01. The sequence continues at coordinate 3,931 of JBAQUW010000085.1, read as the reverse complement.
ATTACCTTGGGGTGGTGGGCCAGCCAGCTGGCCATTTGGGCTTTGATGACGCCCATGTCGCCAGCCACACCCCACCCACGCCCTTTGCCATGAATGAGCAAGGCGCAGCGGTGGCCGTGGGCGGCGCATTCGTGCAGAAAATCCATGGTGGCCAGCCACGCGTCACCTTCCAAATAGCCATGCAAATCCATGCGGGCCGTGAAGGGAATTTCTCCCTTGGCCAGCTTTTTGCGCGTGGCATCATCAATGGTGGCAATATGTCCTGCCAAGCAATCGGCCTCGTTCCGCAAAATGGTGAGCGGGTCTTCGCGCGGGCGGGTGGCGCTGGAAAGGGGGTAGCCAAACGGCGCTTCTTGCACATGGGCGGGGGCGGGTGGGTAATTGCCTTGTGTACCGGCTGGGTGGCCTGCATGGAGGGTATCTACCTCGCGCCCCTCCGTCTTTTCAGCCAAAGTTTGGGGCTTTTTGTGTGCTTTGGCTTTGCCCCCCAAGGGGGCTACATCTGCCATGGCAGCACGCCACATGTCGTCGTCATCGGCCATGTGTTCAGCATAACAAAAAAGAAAGGGGGCGTAACCCCCTTTTCTCAGCGCGTTCATTACTCGGTATATTTGTGGCGGGTCAGGCTGTATTTTTGGCGGGGGCTCAGCTCGGCTGGGCCTGCGGCGGGCTCAACGTCGTCGCTACCAGCGCGGTCGAGCAGGCCACACCATAATTCCTGCGCGGCCGTGGTTTGGGCGGCAGCACAACGCTGGGCCAAGCCATCGCGGCTGCCTGCCAACACGTTGGGCAATTGGGTGCCGGTGGTGTCTTCGTACAAGCGTGGCAGATAGTCCACCACAAACACACCCACAATAATCACCATAATCACTTTAAATATAAATTCCATGGGGCTCATCATACCGTATTCCGCCAACATCGCAACCATAATTGTATATTGCCAGAAGGGAGTGTTGCACAAAAAAGAGGGGGGATTGCTCCCCCCTCTCTCAGCCTGTGCAGGTTAGGCCGCCTGCGCGAGGTCATCGCGCAAGAAGCGCTGGCGCGCCGCGGCAGCCACGCGCTCAACGCGCGGGTCGGCCAAGTGGCTGATGAGCCACACGCCGGGGATGTACTCCCGGCCTCGCCAACCCTGCCCCAGCACCCACTCTTCGGTGCCAGGGCGGCAGTTGCCTGCCGTGTACGAGTCCTCCCGCGTAATCAGCGGGCAGGCACCGAACTGGGTGCCGTCGAGGAACTCGACGAGCTGCTGGCGCCTTTCGGCATCAACACGAGCTGCTTCCGCAACGCTTTGCTGGTATGCAGCCTCTTGGGCGGCGTAACGGTCTTGCCGCGCCCAAGCCTCACGGGCCTGAGCTGCCGTCTGTGCGGGGTAAAGCGTTTGGTAACGCTCCTCCTGCACATGGTAGCTGCGGTTGCCCGCCACTACCAAGAAGCCCGAGCGGTTGAGACTGATGCGCCCCTCCCTGCCGAACTTAGCCGCGTACACGGCCACCCCCTCATCGACCAGCACAGGCTCGCGCCCAATGCGGCTGGTGATGCCATCGTCCGTACGGACGATGGGGAAATTGAGATGCAGGTCGATCAGCGCTTGCCGCGCCTCCCGATACCTGAACCTCTCCCCACTGGAGGCGAGCCCCAGAGTGACAGCGACAGCCACAACAGCCGCCTTGCCGACCGTGCGCTCGGCCATGAGGCCCAGCGCAATACCCTTGTTGCTCACGCGGGGTGTGCCCGTGTAAGCGCTGAGGATGGCCGTGCCGCGGTTGCGGACGGCCCTCACCATTTTTTCCAACTTGCCCGGTGCGGGCCAGCGGCGGTGAAGCTCCCACAGGTTGACATGGGTGGCTTTTGCCCCCTGACCACCTCCTTGCACCTTGACGACCATCCTTGCGGTGGCGTCATGCTTGTCAGTGATGGCATTGAGCCACCCCGCAAACTTAGCCCATTGGCCGAGCACCTCATCAGCCTCGGCCTTGCTCATCCGACGGCCATTGCGACCGAGGTTGCCAGGGCCGTAATTAAGGCCCGTGCCCCCGAAATCGCCGCCAGAGCGGAGGTCAAGGTTCCACGGCAACACGCCGCCGTGGGCGGCGATGAACCGCTCCTTGGCCTTGTTGACCAGGGACTCCACGCCAGCAGCGCTGACGTAGACGCTGCCGCGGCTGGTGTTGGCCAGCCTGTTCAGCCGCCGCTCTTCGGCGGCGGCCTCGGCCACCATATCGGCAGCCTCGGCGAGCGTGGGCTCGCCGATTTCCGCCTCGTTGAGGCGGTTGCGGAAGTGCTTTGCATTGTTCGACATCGGGTTTCTCCTCTGATGTCAGTTGGGGAAACCTGCCCGAATGGGCAGGCGCGCTAGTTTAACGTCTGGGCATGGCAAGCCAGACGACAGTTCACCTGACGGTGGGAACAGAACAGGTGATGCTGGTATATGAGATATGGGACGATGGGACGATTGTGCAAGCCCTAGCAAGGCAATTAAATATGCGTAAAATCGATAACATCACCCTGCCAAAATTGAGCGAGGGAGCGTGTAACCTCGGCAGGTTTGCCCGTGGTGAGGTACTGAATATGCGGCAGCTTGGGGTTGATGGGCTGGGCAAATTGCGGGTGGCGGTGCAGGTAATCTTCTAAACTATGCGCCACAATGGTGGGTTGAGAGAGCACACGGGTGCTGGCGGGCAGGTGGGCGCGGAACAGATGCTCTACCAACGGGTAATGCGTGCAGCCCAAAATGGCGGAATGCGGGGGCACGGCGCATTTTTTGAGGGCAGCATGGGTGTAGTCTTGCACCAACAGCTCTATCTCCGCCTCGGGGGCGTGGCCTTCAATGGCGGCCACCAAGTGGGGGCAGGCCTGCTGAATGACGGTGATTTTGGGGCAGCGTTTGCGAATTTCCTCAGGATACACGCCACTTTCAATGGTGCGCACGGTGCCGAAAATAAGCATCGTATCGGTATTGTTCTTTTGCGGGTATTGCGGGGTCGTCACCGCCCATGGCGTGTGGGTGGCGGCTTCCACCGTGGGGGCCACAATGCCCAATACTTTGTAACCTTTGGCTTGCCAGCCGCTGGCGGGCAACCAGTCTTGCTGCAAGGTGCGGGCCGCAATGGCCGTGGCGGTATTACAAGCCAAAATCACCAACTGGCAGCCTTGCTGAAACAGGGTTTCCACCCCTGCGGTGGTGAGCGCCAAGACCTCGGCGGCAGACTTATTGCCATACGGCGCATGGCCATGGTCGCCCAAATAAACGAGCTGTAGGTGCGGAAACTGCGCCGCCACCACTTGCAATACGGTGAGGCCACCGTGGCCACTGTCGAAGATACCAATCATAAGGGCACATTAGCAAAGAGAGGGGGTTGAAAACAGAAGAATTTGACCTATATCTCAAATAGAAGAGGAGAAAGATGATGATCCAACCTACATACCAGCCTATTCCCACTGCGCATCAAGCTTTTCATGGGAAGGCAATAAATTTTGTGGCTCACCACGCACGCGGCCAAGTAAACTGGGGAGATATTGCCCAAAAAACAAAATCCCGCATAGGGCAACATGCCCCTACTGCCCCACAGCGCAATTGGCGCAAATGGCGTATTTCTGAACAGGAGCTCCGTCATTTTGAGCGGGCGCATGCATCTCATCAACAACAACTTCAAAACGTGGACACTGCTGTGCGCATTATAACTGGGGCGCATATCTGTGCCGCAAGAAGCGTGTGGGCGGCCGAAGATCGCCTAACAACTGGGCGCGAGGTTACTCCAGAATCGCTAGATCCCACAGTCGGGCTTTACGATATGCAACAAGCCGCACAAAATGAACTGGCCGCCCGCCAAGGCATAGGACTCCTTGCCATCGCTCCACAAGCTGCAGCATTACAAGCCAGCGTGCGCTTACTTATGCGCGAAGTAGCAGAAGGCGGAGACTCTTCTAG
>JBAQUW010000084.1:0-3726 GCA_049297755.1 Alphaproteobacteria bacterium | reverse complement strand
ATGCAGAGGTATTGAATGCGTTGCGTCAGGCCACGGTGCTGTGTGCGCCTTCGGTGGTGGAAGCATTTAATATGCCGCTCGTGGAAGCCATGGCCTGTGGTACGCCCATTGTATGCGCCGACTTGCCCCTGTACCGCGACGAAATTACCCGCGATGCCGCTGTGTATGTGCCCTTGCACTTGGGTGGTGATACCGCAGCCGCATTGGCCACTGCCTTGTATGGCGTGCTGACCATGACCAACATGCAAGACATGCTCAGCCGCAAAGGGCTTGGCCATGCCAAACACTTTACATGGGAGCGCACTGCGCAGACGATTGCCGAGACGGTGAAAGAGGTTTTAGCTTAAGCGCTCAGTCACGGCAGCAGTTTCCAGCGGGGCAAGGCCAGCGGCAGCGCGTTGCTGGTTGATGTAAGCGGCAAATTCTTCGGCGGTGACCACTTTCACGGTAAAGAACATTTCGCCATGGGCGCTGCCGCACAGCTCGGCACATTGGCCCAAAAATTCGCCCGTTTGATCGGCTTGGAACCATGTGTAGTTGATGCGGCCCGGCATGGCATCGATTTTAATGCCTACGGCTGGCGCGAAGAAGGCGTGAATCACATCTTGCGCCGTCACCAGCAATTTAATGGGGACACCCACGGGCACGACCAGCGCTTTGGTTTGGCGCTCTAGGTTTTGAGCAGGAATAGAGATGACAGGGTTGGCGGCAGTTGCTTCGGCTGCGGCCACATGGGTGCCTTTTTCGCCCATGTCGGGGTAGAAAAAGTCCCAACCAAATTGGTAAGCCACCACTTCTACGGCCAAGCCATTTTCGGGCATGGTGCGGTGGAACACCATACTGGCGTAGGCTTTCCACGTAATCACGGCACAAATCAGGGCGGGAATAATGGTCCAAGCCAGCTCTACCGCTGTGCTGTGGCTAAAGGTGGCAGGTTTTTTATTTACGCTACGACGAAAGCGGAAAATAATCACCAAAATGGGCACCATCACCACCACAAATACGGCGGTGATAATCCAGAAAATGAAGTTGTACAAATCGGTCGCATTTTGCGCCACAGGGCCATTGGGCATAGGGAAGCCACCTGGGTGTACCGTGCCTGTCACTTCAGCCAACGCCGCAGTGGTTAACATCATAAATGAAAGAATGCTCAAGACTATACGCATAAAATTGTCCTTATTTCTTTTTGTAATCTAGCCAATTTTAAGAGTGCTGGCAAGACTTGTGGCGCTTGGCTTGACTGTAAAGGATTTGCTGCCCATCATTTTGGTGACAATGGTATCAAGCCGTTCCATTTGGGTGGCATTTTGCAGGGTGGCGGCGGCTTGTTCTTCAGCCGCGGCAGCAATGGCAGAGACTGATTCTTTAATATCTTGCGTTTCGGTTAAAATAACCGACAAACTGCCCGACGTGTTATCCAGCTGCTTGCGGCCATCTTGCACGCTGTGGAAGACGGCATCGATGCTTTTTGCCGTGCTTTCAGTTTGCTGAGAAAGATTTTCGACAATGCCAGCAATAGTTGCGGTGGCTTGGCTGGTTTGCTGGGCCAGCTTGCCTACTTCTTCTGCCACCACGCTAAAGCCACGGCCAGCATCGCCCGCCCGCGCGGCCTCGATAGAGGCATTAAGCGCCAACAACGACGTGCTTCTGGAAATATCGCGAATCAGGTGCACGGCGTCCATAATTTTCAAACTTTCGGTTTGCAGCGACCGCACTTCTGATATCGAAGATTGCGTTGATTCTTCAATATTATCAAACCCCGTGCTGAGTTCCATGAGCGCATATTGGCTTTTATCGGCCATAGTTGAAGCCTGCTCTGTTTTATGCCGCGACGCCGAGGCGTTATGCGCCACACTTTGGGTGGTGCTCACCATTTCTTTTTGGGCAATGCGATAAATAGCAAGAATATCCGTCAACTCGTGCGAGGCATGCAGCAACATACGCAGAAAAAATTGGTAGAATAATGCGCCCAACAAAATACCCGTGAGCAACATAATGCCAGCATATATCAACACATTATCTTTCAATGCCTTGCTTAGGTTTTGCGCCAACGAGGCATTGTTTTTGATAACCGTAATCTGCATGACAGGTTCTGCTGTTGGAAAAAAGAACGCAGCCTGAACTGTCGCTACATTCTCAGGCACGCTGGGTGCCGATTGATCTAAAAGTGCACCATCGCCCAGTGACGTAAGCTTCAAATCAACTTTTAATTTGCTAGCAATGGGCAAAAGCTTTTGCGTGACAGTAGAATGCAGCAAAAGATAAGCCTTTACGGGAATACCTATAGGGGCCACAGCCGTGGCTAGCGGCGTGCCATTGGCCGCACGCCACAAAAATGTTTGAATCACATACGTCTCTTTGCCTTTGCGCGCGGCCAAACCGTCAAGTATGGCTTGTGGGGGCAGTTCATACTGTGCTTCTCCACGTTGCGATACCGCCAAAATTTTAGCAAATGTTTTATCCACCACCAGCGTACGCTGTAGGTCAATCACCCCTAATGTTGCAGCGCCTTGCGAAAAAACGTCATCGGCGGCCTTAGCCAAGTCAGCGGGATTGTTGGCTAATAATGCAGCTTTAAAGGCGGTATCGCCTGCGGCCACTTTGGCAATATCTTCAAAGGTTTTGCGCCAATTGGTAAGAGTTTCTTCTAACAAGCTTTCTGCCAACATAGAAAGGTTATTTTCGGCATCCTCTTGAACAAAACGCGTAAATGCATTGCCTATGCTATAGCTGGTAACAACCCCAATAGCCATAAGCAAAACATAGCCTGCAAGCAACAAGTAATGGAGTTTAAGCATATGATGCCTTTGTTATTTTGAGGTATTTTACCCAAATATCCTTTGGATTGTCACGTCTAAAAATACTCCAAAAAACAACCTGGCATTGCGCTGTGTTATTTTAACACGCAGGGTCTTCCAACTCGGCCCAACGGGCATAAAGGGCTTCCACCTTTTGTTGGGCGCGGCCCAATTGGTTATAATAATGCAGCATTTCGGCGGGGTCGAGGGTATCGGGCGGGTTGTCGGTTTGCTCTTGCAATTCGGCCTCGGCACGGCTGATGCGATTGGGCAGGGCCTGCAATTCTTTATATTCAGCGGGTGTTAGGGCACGTTTGCCAGCGGTAGGGGGTGGCGTTGCTGACTTTTCTTCTGCCGTTTTTTCTTTGGTTTTGTTTGCAGGCTGGGCATCTTTTTTCTCGCCCTTGGCGTGTTCTTGCCATTGGGCCACGCTGGCAAAAGGGGTGACTTTGCCTTGGCCATCAAGCCCCAGCAATACGTTGCTCACGCGGTCGAGCATGGCGCGGTCATGCGTCACCAACACAATGGCTCCGGGGAACGTGGTGAGGCTTTCTTCCAGCACTTCCAAACTTGGAATATCCAAGTCGTTGGTGGGCTCGTCCAGCAGCAATACATCGGCTTTGGTAAGCATCAGCTGCCCCAGCAAAATGCGGGCTTGTTCACCACCGCTTAAGGCCCCCACGGGAATATCCAATTGGTCGATGCGGAACTTGAGTTGCTTAGCCCAACTGGCCACATGCACTTGCCTATCTTGATACACCACGGCGTCGGTGCCACTGGGGACAAGCGCTTCGCGGAGGGTCTGATTTTTATCGACCAATTTACGGTTTTGATCGAACATAATAGCGCGCACACCTGCCACGGTGGTGACATCGCCCTTATCGGCCTTCAGCTCGCCCGCCAACAGTTTCAGCAACGTGGTTTTGCC
>JBAQUW010000083.1:0-5960 GCA_049297755.1 Alphaproteobacteria bacterium | reverse complement strand
CAGCTAAGGCTGCACACTGCTGTGCAGCCCGCGCATGGCAGGCTGTGCTTGGCTTTGCCAAGCCTCGGCCGAATGCAGCGTCTTCCCATAATTTGTACAACAAATTATGGGATTAGCTATATAGGAGGAAAGATAATGGATATGTATGCAAATTGTCAAGCTTTTGCGCAGTTGTCAGGCAATTGTCAGTTTCATTTTTGCGTGTATGCAAATGAAAGGGCCGAGGCAGGGTAAGGGCTGCATGGCTAAAGGAGAAAAAGAACATGAACGAGTGGATGAAGCAATTGCCAGTGAACTTGATGTTGTATGACATTCAAAGTGCTGTGAACTACGGCCAGATTTTCCGTACCTGCGAGATGTTCCAAATTTGGCTGCAAATTTACGACCCGCGCAAAAACATGAGCAACCATGAAAAAATGAAGACCATTAGCGATTTTTCGTGCGGTGCCTTTACGCGCTTTCAAGATGTGTTTGTAGAAGATTTTGTCGCTTATAAAGCCAAGCGTAACGGTGGTCGCATCATTGCTACGTGCTTGCGCGAAGATGCGATTCCCCTGCCTGAATTTAGCTTTGAACCAGGTGATACCGTGCTGATGGGGAATGAGTACGATGGCCTGCCCGCCGATGTGATTGCCAATGCCGATGCCACTTTGTATATTCCGCTGCCCATGGCGGTGGTGGCCAAGCCTATTTCCTTTACCCCCATTGATAAACAACGGGGTAAAGACGCCGTGAACCAAAATGGGGTGCCGAATTTGAGTGTGTCTATTGCTGCTGGCTTGGTGGCCTATGCCATTCATCTGCAACGTATGGAAATGGAAAACCAATTGCGTGCCCGTGCTAACGCCCGTGGCAGCTACAACGCCAGCAAACGGCGCGATTAAAAAGCATTCGCATAACAACAAAGCGCCCCTTGGGGCGCTTTGTATGATGGTTAGTGGAGCAAGGCATAAGCCAGCCAAATGCCCGCAACGCTGGCTGGGCCGAAGCCAGTGAACAGCAGTGCGTCTGTCAGGCCGCCTTTGGGGTCTTTGTGGGTTTTAAAAAATCCATTTAAAATGGGACTGAGCACGCCAGCCATAAAATGGTAAGCGAAATTATGGGGCGGCTGAAAGTTGCGCTGCAAACTGGGAAAATACGCCACAGCCCACCACGCCACTACACCGCCACTGGCCCACCATAGGTAGTCTGCCGCAGGCGGCCACACGCTGAGCATAATGAGTGTAACGATAAAAGCAGGAATCCCCGCCAAAGACATAAAACTCAGCATAAACAAGAGAAGAGAGAGTATTTGCATGTGGTTCTCCTGAAAAACGGGAAGGGTTAAGAGCTTCAAGCTTTAGCACAGCTTGCTCCCGTATGCAATGGCGTTGAAAAAGCCACAGCGGCAAGGGTTTTTCTGTTTCTGCCCCTTGCCGAGAGGTTAGGGCTGGGCTATCTTGCGGCTATTCCGTCCTCAAAAAAGATGAAGCACACATAAATGGTAGACATGTTGAACGTCACGGTCGATGGTTTTGACCTGCAAGTGCCCAAGGGGTGTACGGTGATGGATGCCTGCCGTAAGGCAGAGAAGGAAATCCCCCACTTTTGTTACCATAAACGCCTGAGCATTGCGGGCAATTGCCGCATGTGTTTGGTGGAGGTGGAAGGTATGCCCAAGCCTGTGGCCAGCTGTCACTGGCCTGCTACCGAAGGCATGAAAATTAAAACCAATAGCCCGCTGACCATTGAAGCCCGTAAAGGCACCATGGAGCTGTTGTTGGTGAACCACCCGCTGGATTGCCCCATTTGCGACCAAGGTGGCGAATGTGGCTTGCAAGACCAAGCGGTGGCGTATGGTTCGGACTGGACAAATTACCACGAAACCAAGCGGGCGGTAGACGACAAAGACATTGGCCATAAAATTAAAACGGTGATGACGCGCTGCATCCACTGCATGCGCTGCGTGCGGTTTGCCACCGAAATTGCGGGCGTGGAAGAGTTTGGCGCCACGGGCCGTGGGGCTGAGACCCAAGTGGGCACCTATGTAGAAAAAGCCCTGCAAAGCGAATTGGCAGGCAACATGATTGACCTATGCCCCGTGGGTGCCCTCACCAACAAACCTTACGCCTTCACCGCCCGCCCGTGGGAGCTAGAAAGCACCAATGGTATTGACGTGACCGACGCTGTGGGCAGCAATATTCGGATTGACCACCGTGCAGGTAAAGTGATGCGCATTCAACCGCGCGAATGCGATGCCGTGAACGAAGAATGGCTGGCCGATAACGCCCGCTTTGGCTGGGATGGTTTGGCCACCAACCGTTTGACCACACCGCTTATGCGCAAAGGTAAAGACTTTGAAACCGTGGGCTGGCCCGCCGCTTTTGCCAAAATTGTGCCCGTGCTGCAAAAAGCCAAATCAAACAAAATAGCCGCCTTGGTGGGTGATGTGCACAGCGCGGAAGACTTGTTTGCCGTCAATGCCTTCATGAAAAAAACGCTGAAGTGCGATAACATTGACGCCCGCACCGATGGCAGCACGCTGGATGGCAGCAACCCTGCCGCGTACATTTTACACACGCCGCTGAACCGCGTGGCGGAAGCCGATGCGATTGTGCTGATTGGTTGCAACCCGCGTTTTGAAGCGCCACTCCTTAACACCCGTATTAAACAAGCCGTTAAAAAACGCGCCAAAGTGTTTGTGGTGGGCGAGGCGATGGATTTGACCTATCCGCACACCCATGTGGGTGAAGATGCCAGTGCGTTAACTGGTTTGGATAAGTTGTTGAAAGACGCGAAAAACCCACTCATTCTGGTCGGTGCAGGCGTGTTGGCACGCGCCGATGGCCACAGCATTTTGGCGCAAGCTGCAACGCTGGCCGATAAAGTAAAAGCCTTGCGTGACGACTGGCGTGGCTTTGGTGTGGTGCACACTGCGGCCAGCCGCGTGGCGGCGCTAGACCTTGGTGTTTACCCTGCCGCAAAAGGTTTCGATACGGCAGGCATTGTTGCTGCTTTGGCCGATAAAGAATTGAATGTGCTGTTCATTTACGGCGATGTGCAGGTGCCTGCCAAACACCTGAAAGGTGCTGACTTGACTGTCTATATTGGCACGCATCTGACCGAGCAAGCCAAGTTGGCCGATGTGATTCTCCCTGCCGCCGCCTATACCGAAAAAGCCGGTTGGTGGGTGAATATGGAAGGCCGCGTGCAAGCTGCCCAAGCCGCCGTGCTGCCTCCGCACCAAGCGAAGGAAGACTGGAAAATTTTCCGCGCGTTATCAGGTGAGCTGGGTAATCCGCTGCCGTTCGATAGCCTTGCCCAATTGCGCGCCGCCATGGCGGTAGATTGCCCCACCTATGTGGCGGAAAACCTTGGCGTTCTTGTACCCCGCGCGTGGAAGTCTCTCGGCAAAGCAGGTAAAATCGGTAAAGGCAACTTCATCGCCACCCGCACTGCCAGCAATTTTTACGCCGTGAACGAAATCCTCCGCGCTAGCCCCACCATGGCTGCCATTGCAGCAGAGACGGAGGCGGCATGACACGCGTATTGCTCCATGGTGGCTACCCTGGATTTTTTGAAGGGGCAACGGCAGATACGGCCATGTTTACCCGTTTGGCTGAAGCGGCGCAGGCCACCGATGGCAAAATACTCCTGCATTTTGCAGGCTATGATCATAAACCTGAGTTTATAGAAGCGTTTGAAAAGAACTTGCACGCGCATGCTCCTAAAGTGAAGCGCGTGTTGACGCAAGAAACGACATTGCCTGAGCAATTGGCGGCGCATAAAGTGATATTTCTTCAAGGTGGCGCGCGCTTAAAACAGTGGGAATTGTTTGAAGGGGTTAGTAAAAACGTCTTCAAACAAGCGGCTTTAGTAGCTGGGTCTTCCGCTGGGGCTATGCTGTTGTGCCGTTACGGGCATAGTTCCAAGTTTGGTGTAAAGCAAGGTGTGGGGTTGGTTGAGGTCTCTGTGATTGTGCATGCCAATGCACGGCCAGCCGATGATTATATCATGGCATTACAAAGCCAATGCGCTGCACCTGTGCTAGTGTTGAACGAATTACAAATGGTGGAAGTGGCCGTATAACATGGAACTTTTGACAACCTACCTCAACCTCATCACGCCCGATAATATCTGGTATGTGGCCATGACTGTCTTTTTCGTCATGCTCATCACCCTGCCATTGCTGGGTGCGGTGGCGTACTTAACATACGCCGAGCGCAAGGTTCTGGGCTGGATGCACCTGCGCCATGGCCCGTTGCATGTGGGTTGGTTTGGGTTGTTACAACCGCTGGCCGATGCAGTGAAGCTGATGTTTAAAGAAAGTACCATTCCCAGCAGCTCCAGCAAAATCCCGTACATTATGGCGCCGCTGATGACCATGACGCCGGCGCTGATTGCCTGGGCGGTGATTCCGTTCGACAGCGGCTGGGTGTTGGCTGATATCAACTTGGGCGTGTTGTACCTCATGGCCGTGAGCAGTCTTGGCGTCTATGGCATTCTCATGGCGGGTTGGGCCAGCAACTCCAAATATCCGTTCCTCGGTGCCGTGCGCAGTGGCGCGCAAATGGTGAGCTACGAGGTGAGCATGGGGCTATGCCTGCTCTCCGTCATCATGCTGGCTGGCAGCCTCAATTTGACCGAGATTGTGGAAGCCCAGCGCGGCATGTGGTACGCCGTGCCGCTGTTCCCTATGTTCATCGTGTTCTTCATATCCACGTTGGCGGAAACCAATCGCGCGCCGTTCGATTTACCCGAAGCGGAAGCGGAACTGGTGGCTGGTTTTAACGTGGAATACGGCTCTATGCCCTTTGCCATGTTCTTTTTAGGTGAGTACGCGAACATGATTTTGATGAGCGCCTTCACCACCCTCATGTTCCTTGGCGGTTGGCTGCCACCGGTGGATTGGGCGCCGTTGTATCTGATACCAGGCATTGTCTGGTTCTTCGGTAAAATTGGCTTCTTACTGTTCGTTTTCTTGTGGGTGCGTGCCACGTTCCCGCGCTTCCGCTACGACCAACTGATGCGCTTAGGCTGGAAAATTTTCCTGCCCTTCACCTTGCTGTGGTTGGTAGGGCAAGCTGTGGTATTAAAAGTGATGAGTGTGATGTAAAATGGTCAAAATTATTGCCAAACATTCAGAAAAAAATATGTATAAGGATGCGCTTGAAGAGTGCCTTGTTGCATATAACGATACTGTTGGGCCTAAAGACGGCTGGAAATTTGTAGGGTTTTATGCTTTGAATGAACAAGATAAATTGGTTGGAGGAGTTCAAGGGGCTTTTGAATGGGATTGGCTTATGCTGAAGCAATTGTGGGTGGCAAAAAGACAAAACGGCCTTGGCACAAAACTACTTTTAAAGGCTGAGGAGTATGCGAAAAAACACAACAAAACAGGTGTGATTTTAGATACGCTTGAATTTCAGGCCAAAAGCTTTTATGAAAAACATGGTTATGAAGTGTTTGGTGTTGTTGATAAATGCGCTGGAAAATTCAAACGTTACTTTATGAAAAAGGCCTTTTAATATGTTACGTTTCCTCAAACAATTCCTCCTGCTCGATATGGTGCATGGCATGTCCATCACCTTCACCAACATGTTCCGTAAAAAGTTTACATTGATGTATCCGTTTGAAGCGACACCCATCTCGCCCCGTTTCCGTGGCGAGCACGCCCTGCGCCGTTACCCGAATGGCGAAGAACGCTGCATTGCCTGCAAATTGTGCGAGGCCGTGTGCCCCGCCCAAGCCATTACCATTGAAGCCGAACCCCGCCCCGATGGCAGCCGCCGCACGACACGGTATGATATTGATATGGTCAAATGCATCTACTGCGGCCTGTGCGAGGAAGCCTGCCCTGTAGACGCGATTGTGGAAGGCCCCAACATGGAATTTGCCAGTTTTGATAGAAAAAAACTGGTCTACAACAAAGTGAAATTGCTCGAAAATGGCGACCGCCTCGAGCCCCAACTGGCCGAACG
>JBAQUW010000082.1:0-1760 GCA_049297755.1 Alphaproteobacteria bacterium | reverse complement strand
ATCAGGCCATTTTTCAACATCGGATGCATATTCATACGCGCACTTTAGCGGGGGAATTCTGCTTCTTCAAGGAAAAACGGACAACAGAGAAAAGGGATTCTCTTTTACGCACACCTTGACAATGCATACACAAATATGTATCCATTATATCTCTTGCAGCAACACTTAGGAGTTTAACTATGCCTACCCCTGCTTTAAGCGCTGTTACGCAGCGTATGGATAGCCAATTTTTGGCCATGCTGGCTGCTTTTTGTGGCCGTGTGCCCACCACCCATGGCAGCTACGGCTTCATTGAAGATGACAACTGGGTGCTGTTTTTTAACAGCACTGTGAATATGCAGCCCGCGCTGAGCATCACCGTGTTCCGCGCAACGTCGCCTGGTGCAAAAACGGCCAATTTGATTGAAAATCAACAGTTTACCGAGCTGCCGCTGGCCTTTGCACACTACATATGCCTGCTGGCGCGCTATACGCCCAAGACTTATGCCAAGATGTTTGCAGAAATGCAGCATTGTGGAAATGTTACGGCACAAGTTGCACACATTGTGACGGGCAAGTTCACCGACCCCAGCGGCAATAGGTTGGAAAATGAAGAAGAGCGCCCCGCCCGCATTGTGCAACAAGTGGAAGCACTGGCAGCTCTGACAGCTCTGCGCAAGGAAGGGTCGTTCAGTCTAGGTTTTTACCCTGAAATACCCGCCCCACTGCGCCCACGCGACTAACGCCAACGCCCCCAAAAGGGGGCGTTGGTTGTTTGCGTTAAGCCACCACTTCTGGCACAGGCTGTGGCATTGGCGCGGCCTCTGCATGGCGCTGCACAAAAGCCAAGCTTTGGGGCAACACCGTAGGGTCTTCCAAGGGTGGGTAATGCCCCACGCCCAGCAAGGCATGGTAAGTGGCGTTGGGCATGGCCTTGGCCAGCTTTTCTGCCCCCACACAGGTGGTCAGGGGGTCTTCCGTGCCATTGTAGATGAGGGTTGGCGTCGTCAGCTTATGCGCCCAACTGGCACTGTCAAACGCCCCTGCATGCACGCTGTGCAGCACATAGGTGGGCATGCCCACATTGTTCATCACCGCACTACGTTTTTGAGCATAGGCGGCGTAAGCTTCAGGTTGCCCCAGCACAAAACGGCGGCCAAACAAGGCAGCCATCCAGCGCAAGGGGTCTTGCTTCAGCAAGCGGTTATAACTTTCCCAGTCTTGCCCTACCATGGTGGCAAAATAGGGCAAGTCGTGCGCCCGCATATGGCCACGGCCCGTGTTGGTGCTCATCAGCACCGCACAGGTGAGGCGTTCAGGCGCATGGCGCATCAACTCTTGCGCCACCCAACTGCCCATAGAAATGCCAATGGCCGCATAACGGCCATAGCCCAAACGCTCCATCACATCGGCCGCCTGAATGGCAAAGCCACCCAAGTTATACACGCCGCTGGTAGGGGCCTTGTTAATACCGGGATTATTAAACAGCACCACGTTGCAATGCGGCTGAAAAATAGGCAGGGCAAAGTCCCAAAAATCAGCGCCATTCACAAACCCCGCCAAAAAAATCACAGCGGGGGCATGGGGGTTAGGGTGCTTAAAGTGCACATAACTGTTCTCGTTCACGTTAGGGTGTAACGCAAGAGAACTGAATATGGCCTTGAAAGGCATAGCAGGTTTCTCCAGCAAATGGTTTGAGATACGACTTGCTTCTTGTTTTACCTTATTCCACCAGTCTTGCATAATGGTTTATCCCTTCTTAACTGTTTTCAAATCGAAAC
>JBAQUW010000081.1:0-2403 GCA_049297755.1 Alphaproteobacteria bacterium | reverse complement strand
AACCCCGTGCTGATTGGCGAGGCAGGTGTTGGCAAAACGGCGATTGTGGAAGGCTTAGCCCAGCGCATTATCAATGGCGATGTGCCCGAAAATTTGAAGAACAAACGCCTGTTGTCGCTCGACTTGGGCGGTTTGGTGGCAGGGGCTAAATTCCGTGGCGAATTTGAAGAGCGATTGAAAGGCTTGCTGACGGAATTGGAAAAATCGGCGGGCAGTGTGATTTTGTTCATTGATGAATTGCACACCTTGGTGGGTGCAGGCGCCAGCGGCGAAGGCAGCATGGACGCCAGCAATTTGCTGAAACCCGCCTTGGCGCGCGGCGAATTGCACGCGGTGGGCGCCACAACGCTGGACGAATACCGCAAGCATATTGAGAAAGACCCTGCCTTGGCGCGCCGTTTCCAAAGCGTATATGTGGGCGAGCCAAGCGTGGAAAACACCATCAGCATTTTGCGCGGGATTAAAGAGCGGTACGAGCTCCACCACGGCGTGCGGATTGCCGATAGCGCCTTGGTGGCGGCGGCAAAATTGGCCGATCGTTACATCAACGACCGCTTTTTGCCTGACAAAGCCATTGATTTGGTGGATGAGGCGGCGGCGCAAATTCGCATGGAAATCTCCAGCAAACCTAAGGAAATTGATGTGCTTGACCGCAAATTGCTGCAATTGAAAATTGAGCAAACGGCCTTGAAACAGGAAAAAGATGCGGAATCACAAAAGCGCCTTACACAATTGGAAGGCGAGCTTGCAGATGTGCAACGTGAGGCCGACGCGCTGCACAAAGTGTGGGAAGAAGAAAAGCGCCTGATTCAAGGTAGCAAAACCGTGAAGGAAGACTTGGAAAACGCCAAGCGCGAGGTGGAGCAACAGCAACGCGCAGGCAACCTCACCCGTGCGGCCGAGTTGCAGTACGGCATTATTCCAAATTTGGAAAAGCAGCTGAAGGATATTGAAAAAACCGAGAACAATACTACCAAACGTGCGACAACGCTCTTACGGGAGGAAGTGAAGCCCGACGATATTGCTAAAGTGGTGAGTGGTTGGACGGGAATTCCTGTCGATAAAATGCTGGAAACCGAGCAAGCCAAGCTGCTGAGCATGGAAGACCACCTGCAAAAACAAGTGATTGGCCAAAGTGCTGCTGTGACAGCCGTGAGCCAAGCCGTGCGCCGCGCGCGGGCGGGGCTGCAAGACCCGAACCGCCCCGTGGGCAGCTTCCTCTTCCTCGGCCCTACGGGTGTTGGTAAAACCGAGCTGGCTAAGGCGTTGGCAGGCTTTTTGTTCGATGATGAGTCTTCGCTCATTCGCATGGACATGAGCGAATATATGGAAAAACACGCCGTGAGCCGCCTGATTGGCGCACCCCCTGGCTATGTGGGCTATGAACAAGGCGGGAAATTGACCGAAGCCGTGCGCCGCCGCCCTTACAGCGTGCTGTTGTTCGATGAAGTGGAAAAAGCCCACCCCGATGTGTTCAATATTCTGCTGCAAGTGCTGGACGATGGCCGTTTGACCGATGGCCAAGGCCGCACGGTGGATTTTACCAATACGGTGATTATCCTCACCAGCAACTTGGGCGCTAGCCATTTGGCCGCTTTGAAAGATGGCGAAAGTGCAGAGCAGGCGCGGCCACAGGTGATGGAGGAGGTGCGCCATGCATTCCGCCCCGAGTTCCTCAACCGCTTGGACGACATTGTGCTGTTCAACCGCTTGGGTAAAGCCGTGATGACGGGCATTGTGGATGTGCAACTGGCCCGCGTGCATAAACTGCTAGCCGAACGCGATGTGACCCTGACCGTGACGGCCAAAGCCAAGGCGTGGTTGGCAGAAGAAGGGTACGACCCTGTGTATGGGGCGCGGCCACTGAAGCGCGTGATTCAAACCCACGTGCAAAACCCACTGGCCGATAAAATTTTGCGAGGGGGGGTGCACGGTACTATTACGGTGGATGCAGGCAAAGAGGGTTTGGTGCTCAAGTAAGCGAACATTTACCAGTGTGCCGCCCTTGTAAACGCACGCTTACCACCCCATATGTATCGTAACCAGAATTTCTGGCACCTGTTCGTTTCGCTAGAAAATCTGGGGAGAGAAACCGCGCAACCAATGGAGGAACCCTATGCGCGTTTTTATGACTATCCTGCTGCTTGCCCTCTCGCTCGCTGGCTGTGCTAGGCAGCAGGAGGAGGGGCCAAACTGGTCGCTCCTGAAAACCGGGGCGGCGGCCGCCCCCGTCGTGCCTACGGCGGCGGAAGTCGCCAAGGTGTGCAAGCGCCATGGCGTCACTCTCACCCAGCTGCCCATGGAAGGGCAGCCGGGTTGGGCATTATCCGCCACGCTGGTGCAAGCCCGCGTGGGGGTGATGATGCGCCCGCAAGATAGCCTGCCCTGCACGCTGTTGCAGGG
>JBAQUW010000080.1:0-1543 GCA_049297755.1 Alphaproteobacteria bacterium | reverse complement strand
CCACCATTGACAGCGAAAAACTGCTGGAAATGATGGGCAGCATGACGGATTTGGTGGTGATTGACGCCCGCAAAGACGCCGACTACCAAACCGGCTGGATTGAAGGTGCCAAGCACATTCAGAACACCGATGTGACCCCTGAAACCTTGGCGGCAGCTATCCCCACCAAAGAAACCCCCGTGGCCTTCTATTGCAATGGTCCAAAATGTGGCCGTTCTTCAGATGCGGCATTGAAAGCCATTGCTGCGGGTTACACCAAAGTGTACTACTTCTTTGGCGGTATGGCTGAGTGGAGCGAAGCTGGCTTGCCAACTGTGAAGTAAGGTTTGCTATGCCTCACGTTAAAGCCCCTGCGGGGGCTTTGACTTTTGGCAGCAAGGCTGGTTTACTGGGCGTATGAAAAAAATAATTTTGAGTTTTGTCTTATGTGTGATGTTTACCTCGGCTGTAGCGCTGGCCGAAGAAGGCGATGTGTGCACCTGCCGCTTAGATGATGTACCCTCAGATGCGCCCCCTGCGGCAGATTTGCTGGGTGCCATGGCCACTTCTGCCACCACAGTGGTGACGCCTACGGTGGTGGATTAATTACGCCGCGACGGGTTGAAACATATTTTCGGCGGCGTTTTCGCCTGCCATAATGTTGAGAATCCGTTGGCAGGCGTGGCCATCACCGTAGGGGTTGATGGCATCGGCCATTTTTTTGTAGGCGGCTGGGTTGGTGAGGAGTTCGCTCACGTTCGCCACAATTTTAGTGGCATCGGTGCCCACCATGCGGGCGGTGCCAGCCAGTACGGCGTCGGGGCGTTCGGTGACGTCACGCATCACCAGCACGGGTTTGCCCAAGCTTGGCGCTTCTTCTTGCAGGCCGCCGCTGTCGGTCAGCACCAAGGTGCAGCGTTGCATGAGGGCAATAAAATCGGGGTAGTCCAGCGGTTCGCACAACACAATGTTGCCCACGTTAGAGAGGTGTTCTTTCACCGGCCCTTGCACGTGCTGGTTGGGGTGGACGGGGTAAACAAAGGCGACGTGAGGGAATTGTTCGGCCAACGTGCGAATGGCTTTACAAATGTGGAGGAACCCATCGCCGTAATTTTCGCGGCGGTGTCCAGTAATCAGGACAAATTGCTGCTCCAGCGGCAACTGCGGCAAGGGGTTGCGCGGGGTTTGTTGAAGCATACTGACAGCGTCGAACAACGCATCGATGCCTGTGTTGCCCGTGATGTGCACGTTGGCGGTGATGTTTTCATCATACAACGCGGTAGCCGCAATAAGGGTGGGTGCAAAGTGGTGGGTGGCCATTTGGCCGATGAGTTTACGGTTCACTTCTTCGGGGAACGGCGCGTAGTTGTCGCCGGTGCGTAGGCCAGCTTCCACGTGCGCAATGTTGATGAGATGGCGTTTGCCTTCGGGGGCATCGTTGCGCACATAGTAGTCGTAGCCATAATAGGCGGTGAGGGCGGCAATAGCGGCGGTGGTGGTATCGCCTTGCACGAAGACGGTATCGGGGCGTTCTTTTTCCATGAGGGTGTGGAGGCCGTAC
Organism: Alphaproteobacteria bacterium; assembly: GCA_049297755.1. GTDB lineage: Bacteria > Pseudomonadota > Alphaproteobacteria > UBA2136 > JAPPOO01 > JBAQUW01. The sequence goes on along the minus strand of JBAQUW010000080.1, from coordinate 3 downwards.
AGC
>JBAQUW010000079.1:0-2377 GCA_049297755.1 Alphaproteobacteria bacterium | reverse complement strand
CCCATGGAGCGCTGCTGGTGCTGCATCGGCAGATGCAGGAAGTGTCGCTGCAAATTATTACCGCGCCCACCTTGCTTGTGGCCGTAGCGGCAATGTTGCAAATGTGGCAGCCTTTGCCCAATTGGCCCGATGTGAACACGCTGTACCAAGGTTTTGGCAACGGTGGCTTGGTGGGCAAGTTGGCGGCGCTGTTGTTGATTCCGCGCATTGGGTGGTTGGGCAGCAGTATTGTGTTTTTGACAGTGGGGCTGATTTGTTTTTTGTGGTTGACGGGTTTAAGTTTGCACGATGTGGCGCGCTATATGGATACGGCGCGGCGGTTTATGCAGTATTGCAGTATTGTGGCGGCACGGCAGGCGGCGCGGGCTTGGGCGTGGTTCCAGCAAGAAGAACAATTTGCGCTACCCTTGGAAACCCGCATGGCACGGCCTAAATTGAAACCCTTGCCCGACCCTGTGGTGGAAGTGCCTGTGCACGAACCTGCCCGCCCTGCCAGCCGCAGCGAAGCCGAGCGCCAAACCACCTTGCCGCTGGATTTAGGCGAAGAAGGCAGTTTTACCTTGCCCCCCTTAAGTTTATTGGAAGAGCCTCGTGGCAAAGGCGAGGCGGAGAGTGTGGACGCTCTGACCCAAAATGCCCGCCGTATTGAAGCGGAGTTGAAAAATTTTGGCGTGGATGGTCGGGTGAGCAGTATTAAGCCCGGCCCCGTAATTACCATTTATGAATTGGAGCCAGCGGCAGGGGTAAAAACCAGCCAAATTATTGGCTTGGCCGATGATTTGGCGCGGGCGATGAGCGCTATGGCCATACGCATAGCACCCATACCTGGCCGCAACGTGATTGGGATTGAAATGCCCAACCGCTTGCGCCAAAGCATTACCTTGCGTGAATTGCTGGATACTGAAGATTTTGAAACCCACAGCGGAAAATTGGCTGTGGCCATGGGCGTGGATACGGCGGGGAAACCCACGTTTGCCGATATTTCTAAAATGCCCCATGCGTTGATTGCGGGGACGACGGGCAGCGGAAAATCGGTGGCGATGAATGCGTTTATTATTAGTTTGTTATATAGGCTAACGCCCGATGAATTGCGCTTTGTGATGATTGACCCTAAAATGTTGGAGTTGAGCATTTATAATGAGATTCCGCATTTGCTCACCCCTGTGATTACTGACCCCAACAAAGCTGCCGCCGCGTTGGGCTGGGTGGTGCGCGAAATGGAAAACCGCTACCGCTTGATGAGCGAGTTGGGCGTGAAAAACTTGGCCAGCTTCAACGCCAAGTTTGCCGAGCTGCAAGCCAAAGGTGAAGTGCCCAAGCGCATGGTGCAAACGGGGTTTGATATTCACACCGGCCAGCCCCGCATGGAAGAGCAGCCCTTGGCCGAAAAAGCCATGCCGCATATTGTGGTGGTGATTGACGAGTTGGCTGACTTGATGATGGTGGCGGGCAAAACGGTGGAGCTGTACATTGCGCGGTTGACGCAAATGGCCCGGGCATCGGGTATTCACCTGTTGGTGGCGACTCAACGCCCCAGTGTGGACGTGGTGACGGGGTTGATTAAGGCGAATATTCCTACCCGGATTTCCTTCAGCGTGGCCAGCCGCATTGACAGCCGCACGGTGCTAGACAGCATGGGTGCCGAGCAATTGTTGGGTAAAGGCGATATGCTGTTTTTGGAGAATGGCTCCAACCAAATTCGCCGCATGCATGGGGCGTTTGTGAGCGAGGACGAGTGCAATGCTGTGGCCGCCTACCTGAAAAAACAAGGCCAAGCGCAATATATTGAAGAAATTACCAAAGCCAGCAGCGGCGGCGGCAGCTTGGCGGGCACCGTGGCAGAAGGCAGCAACAATGGCGAAGATGATGAGTTGTATCAGCAGGCCATTGGCGTGGTGGCGCGCGAGCAGAAGGCCAGCACCAGCTTTTTGCAGCGTCACCTGAAAGTAGGCTACAACAAAGCGGCTGATTTGATTGACCGCATGGAAAAAGACGGCTTCATCAGCGCCGCCAACCATGTGGGCAAGCGGGAAGTGATTGTGCGGGCGCCTGAGGGGGAGTGATGCGTTTAGTACCTGATGATTTTGTTGTGCCAGAGCGTTTGGAATTTCCGAATTTTGTTGTTAGAAAACTATGCCACCATGATGCGGCATTGGATTTTGCAGCGGTTATGAGTAGCCGTGCTTTGATTCAACGTACACGCGGGAATGCAGGCGCATGGCCAGAGGCGACAATGACGTTGGAAGAGAATGCGTTTATTTTTACCAACCATGGTTTCGTGAAGTAGCGCCCGCAAGTGCTGATGTTGACGTGAGTTTTTGGGTGAGTGAGGCGGCGTATGCTCGTGGCCTTTATCCTCAGTTGTATTGTGCTATTC
>JBAQUW010000078.1:0-3459 GCA_049297755.1 Alphaproteobacteria bacterium | reverse complement strand
CCGCCATGCGGGCGGATAGGAACATCAACTTGTTTCAACAACAGGAGGCCACCATGGCCAACGACCGACTGAAAGTTGTCGACCTCGGCACCGTCCGCAAAGACGCCGAGGCCGTGCAGGCCAAAATCCCGCTCATCGGCCAGGCTATCGCCAAGCTGAACGAGCTGGCCGGCACCCACCCGCTACCCACCGTGGCGGTGGCGTTTGGCTTGGGGCACATTATCCCCACGGCCTACATCGTCCTCACCGGCATCGTGCTGGTGGGCGCATATATGCTGGCCAAAAACTACGGCTGGCTGGACGATAAGCCCACCAACCCCACCCCGCCCGCCGCTTAAGCGGGCAAAACAGAGGCCGCCCCAAAGGCGGCCTCTTGTCATTTCTACCAAATACGCTAAAGTACCTGCATGAACACCCCCCTCACGCCTGACGCTTTTCAGCAACAGCGCAAAGCCGCCAATGTGCGCTTGGCCTTGATTTTACTGGCCGTTGTGGGCACCATTGCCGCAGTTATTTTATTCCGCTAACCCACCAGAAAGCCCACCCCATGGCCAAACTCCATTATAACAAAGCCGCCCTCTTGGCCGAGTACAACGCCACCTACGCCCAGCTCCGCAAAATTTTGCTCATTGGCATTGGCGGTGCCATCTTTTTCTTCTTTGTATTTATTGTTTATTTAGGCAGCCGTGGCCACACCAAACATGCCGAGTATTACCACCGCTTTGCCGACCGCTTCACCATCGAGTACAGCGGCCAAAAACTCCCCATGTACAATGCCGCCCCAGAAGGAACCCCCGCCCATGGCCAATAATCACGCTGGCAATCACGCCGCCCACGACCACGATTTCCATATCCCCGCCCCCACCATTTGGCCTGCCTTGTCATGCCTTGGCATTGGCGTCATGTTCTTTGGCATCATTGCCCTGCTACATGTGCACCCCACAGCCGTGGGCAAAATGCTTATGGCAGGAGGCCTGCTCACCGCCCTGTTTGCCGCCACCCAGTGGTGGCGTGCCACCATTCACGAGGCCCGCGCCCGCGGCTTTGCCGACGTCCCCCAAGTGCTGGAACTGGGCAACCGCTACGGCATTATTTTCTTTATTGTGTCCGAGGTCATGTTCTTCGCCGCCTTCTTTGCCGCCTTTTTCTACCTGCGCAGCTATAACGTAGAATGGCCACCCGCCAACATCACCCCCATTGGGCTAGAGCTTCCTGTCATCAACACCTTGCTCCTGCTCACCTCAGGCGTCACCATCACCTGGGCGCACCATGCGCTGCTGGCGGGCGATAAAGCCACCACCAAGCTGGCCACCTTCCTCACATGGCATTTGGGTATTTTGTTTTTAGCCTGCCAAATGTACGAATACTCCCACGCGGGCTTTGGCCTGAATGCTGGCGTATTTGCCACCGTGTTTTACATGCTCACGGGCTTCCACGGCTTCCACGTGTTGGTGGGCACCATCATGCTTATGGTGCTCTCAACCCGCCTCCACCGTGGCGATTTCTCCGACAAACACCACTTCTACTTCGAAGCCGCCGCCTGGTACTGGCACTTTGTAGATGTGGTATGGATTGGCTTATTCCTGACCCTCTACCTGCTCTAACATAAAAAAACCGCCCCATCATCGGGGGCGGTTTTTCATTTTTACTCAGCTAACCGAATCACAGCGTTCTGTTCAGTCAATGTCAGCTCGGCACGCATACCTTCAGCCTGCGAAGGCTTAAAATACGGTTTTAAATCGCGTGCCAGCTTGATTGCGCTGCGCACAGCTGCTTCACCAGAAACCGTGCCGAACAGTTCTTGCAAACTTTTCACATCGGCTTGGTCAAAATCGCTTAAGTTGAGCGTGATTTGTTTTGCCATGACAAAACTCCAAAGGTGTTGCAGGTAAATCATGTATACTTTGGTTGCTTGCCGCCGTCAAGAACTACCTATCCTCTTCGCCAATGCTCCGTCATTCCCGCGGAGGCGGGAATCCAGTAGTCCCTTGGCAAAGCGCTGACGTTCCGCTATATTCCCCCCATTCAAGGGGATATATGCATGAAAATTTCGCTGTCATGGCTTAAAGAGTTTATCGACACCAAAGCCGATGCCGCCACCATCGCCAATATGCTCGTGCAATTGGGGCACGAGGTCGATGCTGTGGTGGCCGAAGGCGCCACCTTCAACCGCTGTGTGGTGGGTTATGTGCAAGAACGCGTGAAGCACCCTGAATCTGACCGCCTCGGTGTCTGCACGGTGGATGTGGGCGAAGCCGCCCCCCGCACCATTGTGTGTGGTGCCCCTAACGCCCGCGCGGGTATTACGGTTGCCGTGGCGCTCGATGGCGCAGAACTGCCCCCCAAAGACGGCACCGCTCCGTTCAAAATTGGCAAAAGCAAAATCCGCGGTGTCGAATCCAACGGCATGATTTGCTCGGTGCGCGAACTGGGTTTGGGCGAAGAACACGAAGGCATTTGGGAAATGACCACCGCTGCCAAAGTGGGTACCCCCTTGGCGGAAGCGCTTGGCCGCACCGATGTGATTTTGGACGTCGCCGTCACCCCCAACCGTGGAGATTGCCTCAGCGTGTACGGCATGGCGCGCGATTTGGCCGCCGCAGGTTTGGGTCAACTTTTACCCCTCGATGAAACCACCATTGGCAAAGGCGCCCCCAAAATCAAAGCCGTCATTGACGATGCCCACACCTACGCCTTCCACACCCTGCAAGTGAGCAACGTAAAAAACGGCTCCAGCCCCGCGTGGTTGCAACGCCGTTTGGAACAAGCAGGCCACCGCCCACGCAACATTTTGGTCGATGTGACCAATTACATCATGCTCACCTACGGCCAGCCGTTGCATGCGTACGATGCCGATAAAGTGCAAGGCACCCTCCGCGCCGCCACCGCCCAAGGCGGCGAGACTTACCACGGCATTGGCGATGTCAAACTCATCCTGAATGCAGGCGATATCGTCATTGCCGACGACAGCGGCATTATTGGTTTGGCAGGCATTTTGGGCGGCGCCAGCACGGCGATTACCGACACCACCACCAACGTGGTGTTGGAAGCCGCATGGTTCGACCGTTCCCGCATTGCCCGCACCGGCCAAGCGCATCAGTTACTCTCCGATGCCCGCTACCGTTTCGAGCGCGGCATCGACCCCGCCATGACCAAAAACGCGTTGGAAGCCGCAGGCGATATTCTGCAACGCCACGCCAGCGGCACGCTCAGCCTTGTGGCAAGCGTAGAAACCAAGCAACCCACCCCCGCCACCATTGCCTATCACCCCGATTACTGCCGTACCTTTGGCGGGCTGGATGTGCCTGCCGCCGAGCAGCAAACCATTCTCGGCCACTTGGGTTTTGAGATAACAGGTAAAGGTGATGCGTGGTCACTCCAAGCCCCCACATGGCGCACCTACATGGAAAACCCCGAAGATGTGGTGGAAGAATTGTTGCGCGTAAAAGGCTACGAAAC
>JBAQUW010000077.1:0-2351 GCA_049297755.1 Alphaproteobacteria bacterium | reverse complement strand
GCTGGATAGAGCGTCGGTCTACGGAACCGAAGGTCGGAGGTTCGAATCCTTCCGAGCGCGCCAAGAACTTAAGCCAATGCCCCCATTTGGGGGTTTTGGTTTAAGGTCTTGGCATGTTTGGTTGGTCAGAACCTCCCTGAGGTTCGACAACAGTGACAGCACGTCACTTTTGCGCCTGCCAAAGGCAGCCCCGCAGGGGCAAGGGTGCAGCACGCACCCTTGGCAATCCTTCCGAGCGCGCCACAAGCCAAGCAAGCCCCCTACATCGCCAACATCAACTTCCCACCAGCCACATTCACACCGCCCGCCAATTCTGCCGAAAGCTCCCCTCTGGCCAATTGCGCCACATACGGGGTAATAGCTTCAGCCAACAAGGCACTGGCCGTGTGCGGCGCCGCCGCTGGCAAGTTAGGAATAGCCGAAAACAACACACCATTTTTGGTATAAACAGGCTTTTTGTGGGTGCATTGTTGAATGCCCGCAATGCTGCCGCCTTGGTCGATGGCAATATCCACCACCACCGCCCCTTTTGGTAACAATTTCAATTGCTTGGCATCCACCACCGTGGGGGCTTTGCGGCCAATCACATATACGCCACTCACCAACACATCAGTACTTGGCAACAGCGCATTCAACGCCGCAGGGCTCGATACTTCCGTGCGCAGCCTTGGCAGCTGTTGTTTTAATGCCGCCAAGCGGGCGGGGTTGATATCGAGCAACGTCACATGTGCCCCCATGCCCAGCGCCAACGTAGCAGCCTCGGTGCCCGCCACGCCGCCGCCAATAATGGTCACATGTCCCGCTTCCTTGCCCAACGCACCGCCCAACAGCACACCACGCCCGCCCCGTGGCGCATGGAGGTGCCATGTGGCCAGCTGCATACTTAGCCGCCCCGCAATGGCACTCATAGGCGCCAGCAGTGGCGTTTTGCCATTGAGCACAACGGTTTCAAAGGCATACGCCGTCAAACCCAGCTTGGGCAATGCTTTGGCCAGCTGGGGCTCACCCGCCAAATGCAAGTAGCAGAACAGCGTATGGTGTGGCTTCAGCAATTTCAAATCGCCCCGCTGCGGCTCCTTCACCTTCACAATGATAGTGGCATTTTGATACAAGGCCTTAGCATTTTTTGCCAGCTCCGCGCCCACGGTGCGGTAGTCTTTATCGGAGTAACCTGCACGCTCGCCTGCCCCTTGTTGCAACAGAACGCGATGGCCAAGCTTCACCAGCGCGGCACAGGCAGTGGGGGTGAGCGCAACCCGCCGTTCGTTCGGTTTCATTTCTGTAGGGATACCAATGGTTTGTCCGATTTTGGCCGCTGGTTGTCGCATTTTGCTAGACATCGCTGTTCCTCTGGTTATGATTGCCCTTATCCGAGCTTGGTGAGTGGGTATTTTCACTTACCCTAGTGTAACGGAAAAAAGAGGAGAAAACAAAATGGCCATGCGTGAATTTATCCGCACAGCAGCAACCAGCGAAAGTGCTATTGCTGCGCATATGCGACAAGTGTTTAATTATATGACGGGTGGCGTCGCCCTTTCAGGCGGCATCGCTTACTTTTTAGGAACCTACAATGGTGGAGCACTACTCTCCATGTTGGTGGGCAGTGGCCTGATGTGGGTGCTCATGCTCGCCACGCTGGGGTTGGTGTTCTTCCTCAGCTTTCGCGTGCACACCTTGCAACCTGCCACCGCCTTGGGTTTATTTGCCCTGTATAGCGCCATGAATGGTGCCATGCTGGCCCCCTTGGTGTGGGCTTACACCGGCGCCAGTGTGGCCACAGCGTTCATTACCGCCGCGGGCATGTTTGCGGCCATGAGCGTGTATGGCTACACCACCAACCGTTCACTCAACGGCTTGGGCAGCTTTCTGTTTATGGGGCTGATTGGCATTGTGATTGCCAGTGTGGTGAACATCTTCATGCAAAGCAGCCAAATGAGCTTTGTCATTAGCTTACTGGCTGTGCCCTTGTTTGCAGGCATGACGGCGTATGACACCCAAAAAATCAAGGAAATGGGTATGGCAGCAGGCGACGACGTGAGCCGCAGCCGCATGGCCGTGATGGGCGCATTGCAGTTGTACCTCGACTTCATCAACATGTTCATTCACCTCCTGCAACTGCTGGGAGACCGCCGCTAAGGTCACCAAAAAAGCCCCTACGGGGGCTTTTTTAGGGCAAGGGGTGCTCGCGCCAATCCACCCCACCCACCACCTTATCCACCAGTTGGCGGTTGGTGTTGATGATGAGCGTTTCTGGCACTTTGACAACCCCTAATTGCGAGAAGCTGATGGCTTTACCCGCATCGTGCACCCAATACACATGGGGTTGCTTGGCCGCCTTGCCCAGCTTGGCA
>JBAQUW010000076.1:0-25962 GCA_049297755.1 Alphaproteobacteria bacterium | reverse complement strand
GCTTAGCCCAATGCCAAAGCCCCCAACTGGGGGCTTTGTGCGTTGGGGGGCCTCTTACACGCCCAGCAACATGCGGCTGGGGTTTTCGAGGCAGTCTTTGATTTTGACCAAGAAGGTCACGGCCTCTTTACCATCGACAATGCGGTGGTCGTAGGTGAGGGCGACGTACATGATGGGGCGAATTTTCATTTCCCCATCCACCACCACCACGCGATCTTTAATGGCGTGCATGCCCAAAATGCCTACCTGAGGGTAATTGAGAATGGGCATAGAGAGCATGCTGCCAAACGTGCCGCCGTTGGTGATGCTGAAGGTGGCGCCAGCCATGTCGTCAGGCATCAGTTTGCCGTCCTTGGCTTTTTGGCCGTAGGCGGCAATGTCTTTTTCAATTTGGGCAAAGTTTTTGCTGTCGGCCTCGCGCACCACGGGCACGACAAGCCCGCGCGGGCTGCTCACGGCAATGCCAATATCGTAATAGTGTTTATATATCACATCTTCGCCGTTAATTTCCGCATTCAGGGCGGGGCAAGCTTTGAGGGCTTCAATCACCGCTTTGGTGAAAAAGCTCATAAAGCCAAGCTTCACGCCGTGGGTTTTTTCGAAGGCGTCTTTATATTGGCTGCGCAGGGCCATCACGGCGTGCAGGTCAATTTCGTTATAGGTGGTGAGCATCGCGGCGGTGTTTTGCGCTTGCTTCAAACGCGTGGCAATGGTTTTACGGATACGCGTCATGGGTTCACGCGTTTCGCGAGTGCCTACCGCACGCGGCGCGGCCGCCACAACAGTGGTGCTGGCTACGGGTGCAGACATACTGGCAGGTGCGCTCATGCTCGCCAACACGTCTTGCTTGGTGATGCGGCCATCTTTGCCTGACGCCTGAACCGTCTCGGCCGCAATATTGTTTTCGCTCATTAATTTTTTGGCAGCGGGGGCGTGGCCTACGTCTTTGCTGGCGGAGCTGGCAACGGCGGCTTTGGCGCCACCAGTAGCGGCCTCGTCAATCTCGCCCATGCTATCTCCTGGCTTTACGGTGCTGCCTTTGGCCGACATAATTTTCAACAGTTTACCTGCCTTGGGCGCAGTCACTTCCAAATTCACTTTGTCGGTTTCCAGTTCGGCAATCAGCTCATCGGCTTGCACAAAATCGCCTTCGTTTTTCAGCCATTTGGCCACAATGGCTTGGCTGATGCTTTCGCCCATGCTGGGTGCGGTGATGGATGTGGTCATGGTGGTTTCTCCTTAATTGGGCTTATTTAAAGGCTTCGGTTAAAATGGCGCGTTGCTCTTCCGCATGGCGTTTGGGGCTGCCCACAGCAGGGCTGGCGCTGCTGGCGCGGCCCACATAGCGCACGTTGGAGAGACCCAAGCGTGGCCATGCGTTGTCCAGCAAATAGGTCCATGCGCCTTGGTTGCGGGGTTCTTCTTGCACCCATATAATGTCTTGCGTTTTGTAGGTTTGTAGCAGGGCATCGAGCGCTTCTACGGGTAGCGGATACAATTCCTCAATCCGCACAATCGCAATATCGGCGCGGTTGAGGGCTTCGCGGTGGGCGAGCAGGTCGTAATACACTTTGCCGCCGCAGAGAATCACGCGGGTGACGTCTTTGGCCTTCACATGGCTATCGCCAATCACGGGTTGGTAGGCGCCTTCGGTTAAGTCCGCAAGGCTGGAAATAGCCTGCGGGTGACGCAGCAGAGACTTGGGCGTCATCACCACCAGCGGTTTGCGGGTTTTGCGCAGCATTTGGCGGCGCAGCAGGTGGAACATTTGGGCGGGAGTGGTGGGCGTGACGACACTCCAGTTGTTATCGGCCGAGAGTTGCAGGAAGCGCTCAAGCCGTGCCGAACTGTGCTCAGGCCCCTGCCCTTCAAACCCGTGCGGCAGTTGCAGCACCAAGCCGCTCAGGCGCTGCCACTTGATTTCGGCCGAGGCAATAAATTGGTCGATGGCAATTTGGGCGCCGTTGGCAAAATCGCCAAACTGGGCTTCCCATACTGTGAGGGTTTGGGGGGCGGCTAAGGAGTAGCCGTATTCATACCCCACCACGGCTTCTTCCGAGAGCAAGCTGTTGACTACCTGCAAGCTGGCACCTTCCTTGGCCATGGCGCTGATGGCGTAGTGGCGGTTGCCGTTCACGCTATCCACCAGCCCAATGTGGCGGTGGCTAAAGGTTCCGCGCAATACGTCTTGCCCTACCAGGCGAATCGGCGTGCCTTCGGCCAGCAGCGCGCCGTAGGCGGCAGCTTCGGCTGCACCCCAGTTGAGGGGTTCCTTGCCTTGCAGCATGCCTGCGCGTTGCTCGATAATTTTGGCCACTTTGACATTGGGCGTAAAGCCTTTGGGGTAAGTGGTGATGGTGCTGGCCATTTGCGTAAGACGTTGAGCGCTGACGGTGGTAACAGGCTCTTTCTCCACCGTGCGGCTAAAGCCTTTCCACTTATCGCCAAACATGTCGATATGGGCCACGGCACCTTGAGCGGACTTTTCAAACGCGGCATTCATTTTCTTTTGAAAATCGTCTTCCGCCTTTTGCAGGTCTTTTTCCTTCACCCCTGCGGCCACCAATTGCTTGCGGTACAGGCTGGCGGGCACGGGGTGGGTTTTAATTTTTTCGTACATCACAGGTTGGGTGAAGGTGGGGTCGTCACCTTCGTTATGGCCCCAGCGGCGGTAGCACACTAAATCTATCATCACGTCTTTATGGAACAGGTTGCGGAAATCCAGTGCCAGTTGCATGGCATACACGCAGGCCTCCACATCATCGCCATTCACATGGAAGATGGGGCATTGCAGCAGACGGGCCATATCGGTGCAGTAATCGCCGCTAAAAGTTTCGAACGGGTTGGCGGTGAACGCCACTTGGTTGTTGATGACAATATGCAAGGTACCGCCCACATGGAAGCCTTCTAAGTAGCTCATGGCCAAGCTTTCGGCCACCACACCTTGGCCGGCAAAGGCAGCATCGCCATGAATGAGCAAGGGTACCACTTTGGCCCAGCCCGCTTTGCCAGCGCCATAACGCTCTTGCTTGGCGCGGGCACTGCCCATGACCACGGGGTTAACGGCTTCTAAGTGGCTGGGGTTGTTGAGGAGCGAGAGGTGAATGGTGTTGCCACTAGGAGATTTTAGGTCTTTCGATTTGCCAAAGTGGTACTTCACATCGCCCATGCTGCCCGCATGGTTTTCGTCGGTTTCGTACTGCAATTTATCGGCAAAGCCCGCGAACATTTCTTCCAGCGGTTTGCCTAAAATGTTGGTGAGAACATTGAGGCGCCCACGGTGCGCCATGCCAAACACCATGTGCTCGGCCCCTGCTTCCGCCGCACGGTTGGCCAAGTTGTGCAACATGGGAATGAGTGCATCGCCGCCTTCTAAACTAAAGCGCTTCATGCCCACAAATTTGTGGTGGAGGTATTTTTCAAAGGCATCGGCGCGGTAGACATCATCATAAATCGCCACGCGCTCGGCGGTGCTAAAGTTGGGCTGGCTTTGGGTGGCTTCAAGCTTTTTGCGCAGCCATGTGCGCTCGGCGGCGTTGGGGATATCGCCCAGCTGCACCGTTAAACTTTGGGTATAGGTTTTGGCCAGCGCCTCCACAATCTCGCTCAGCTTGGCGTGGCTTTGCGGCAACACTTCGCTGGTGGCAAAAATATCATTCCATTGAGTTTCGGTGAGGCCATGGCTGGAAAGTTTCAGTTCTGGCAACACTGTAGTATCGCTTGCCAAAGGGTTCACCTTGGCGGCACGGTGGCCAAAATAGCGATACATTTGCACCAAGCGGGCTACTGCGGCTTGGGCGGTGGCGGCTTCGGCCACGGTTTCGGTGGCGCCTTCAAAGAGAGGTAAGTCGAGTTGAGGTTGGCCTGTCACCTGCACGCGGGTGCCATCAACTTGCATGGTGGGGGCTAAACCCAATTCATCCACGGCGGTAAAGTAGCCGCGCCACTGCGCATCGACACTTTCAGGATTGTGTTGAAATTGGCGGTAGAGAGCTTCGGTGTAAGGCAAGTTCATGAAAAATACGTTTCCTTGAGGAATATTATTACTGTGGCGAGAGTAGCAGCAAGAAAGGGGTTCTGCAACGGGTGGCATGCCAATTTTGCAACAAAAAAAGCCACCCCTGTGCGGGGTGGCCATAGGCAAGTTACGTGGGCGATCGGTGGGGGATTTTTTCGGCAATAGCCTTGATAAATTCGGCCAAAGCATTGACGCCACCCGCGGGCAAGGCATTGAAAGAAATACTCACAACGCCTTCGTGCGCGCTTTCCACAATCAACTGCACGTTTACCGCGGCGCCATCGCGGAACGTGAGGGCGATGGGCATGACCACACTGGTGGGCGTGGCCGTGGCAGTGCCAAGGGTTGGCGTGCCGAGAATGAAGACCACATCGGAAAACAAATCGCGGCTTTCCGATTGGAATTCGTTCCAGCAGTGGTGCTGGTTGGTGACGAGGTCTTTCTTCTCGTCCCATGCCCCTTCCCGCACACACTTGTTGTACAGGCGGTTCATGAACGCGATGCCGGCCTCGGCGATGCGGGAGACATCGAACTGGGGGGTGGGTGCTAAGGTGGTGGCCTCGGTGCTGCGCTGCGTTTCCACAGGGGTGGCAGCGAAGGTGGGGGTTGCGAAGGCCAACATCATGCAGGCCACTGCCGTAAATTGACGCATGAGGGTTCTCCTGTGCGTGTTTCTAGAAAACGTTTTTAGTGTCGTGCGGGGTGAAGCATACACTTTTTTAACGTGTATGCAACAAAAAAGCAGCCCCTTGTGGGGGCTGCTTTCTGGTTTGGGTTATTCCGCGGCCATAGCCATGGGGTCTGTCGCCAACTCAGGCATCCACGCGTTATCCAGTGGCATACGGCGGTCTTTGTCTAAGTCCACACTGTGCCAACGGGTTCCTGGTGGCGCCTGACGGCGTTTGAACTCTGCCTTGCGCACCAATTGATAGACGCTGTTGATGTCGGCGGCAGAGCCAAGCCCCAACGCCATCACCTCTTGCGGTACGCGGTGCCGTTCCATGAACTCCATCAAAATGGGGTCCAGCACTGCGTACGGTGGCAGGCTGTCCTCATCTTTCTGGTTTTCACGCAAGCCAGCACTGGGAGGCTTATCCAAAATACGCTGCATGATGTCTGCCGCAGCTGTATTTCCTTGCGCACGGTATTGCGCAATTTTCCAATCCATCAGGCGAAAGACTTCCAACTTGTACAGATCTTTGATGGGGTTGAAGCCGCCATTCATGTCACCGTACAAGGTGGCAAAGCCCACACTCATCTCGGACTTATTGCCCGTGGTGAGCGCCATGCCATACCCCATATTGGAGAAGTACATACCCACCATACCGCGTGTGCGCGACTGCAAATTTTCATCAGCCGTCCCCACAGGAATAACCCCTGCTTGGGTAAAGGTGCGACGAAAATCGGCAACCATCGATTCAATCGGCACTACAATTTGCCGAAGGCCTAGGGCTTTTGCTAACACGTCAGAATCCTCAACCGTATCAGCTGTTGAGTATTTAGAAGGCTGCAAAACTGCCGTCACATTCTCGGGCCCCAGTGCTTCAGCGGCCAAGCAGGCCACCAACGCACTATCGGCACCGCCAGAAAGGCCGAATACGGCCTTGCCTGTGTTATGCCGGCCAGTGTAGTCACGCAGGCCAACCACATGGTGCTGCCAGCATTCCTCGCCCCAGCTGAGGGGCTTAAAGGCTGGCCATGCCCAGTTGTACTTGGCCGTTTGCCCATCGAAGGTGAGGTGCAATTCGACATCGGTGTACATGGCCGCGCGGTGGGTGGTGAGGTCGTTGTTCACAAAGGCAGATTGCCCATCGAACACCAGCTCATCTTGGCCACCCCAGCGGTTGACGTAGAGCAGCGGCAGGCTGGTTTCTCGCACGCGGGCTTCGATGACCGCACGGCGTGCCTCCCAACGATTTTCGCTAAACGGCGAGCCGTTGGGCGAGAGAAACATTTGTGCGCCCATTTTGGCCATGGCTTTGCACACACGGGGGTGCCAAATGTCTTCACAAATGGGCACACCGTAAGTAACGCCTTGCCAGTGGTGTACACTGGGTTTGCCGCTGGCAAACCAGCGCACTTCGTCGAACACGCCTGTATTGGGCAGCTCGGTTTTGGTGAACACATGTTCCACCTGCCCGCCGCTGCACCACGCCACGGCGTTGTAGAGCTTGCCGTTTTCCAGCCACGGCAAGCCCACCAACACGGCCATATGATTAGGCACATAGGGCACAATGTCTTGCATCAGCACACGGTAACAGTCGCGTACAAAGGCAGGGGTGAACACTGTGTCTTGCAGGGGGTAGCCTGCCAAGCCCATTTCTGGGCCTACAATGACCGTAGGTTTGGGCTCTGCCGCACCGGCAATATAGCCTTGAACAAATTGCCGGAAGATCGCGGCATTGCCCAGCAAATCGCCAACCCGCGTATTGCGTTGCAGGCCGATGATGGTGTGGGGCTGCGCCAGTTTTACTTTTGAGCGTTTGGTCATGGGATTCTCCGTTGACCGTTAAAAAAGGGGACGTGATACATATGAAGTGATGTTTTATGTACAATAAAAGGTGCGGATATGCAAGCAAAAAGCATTATTCTACCGCTCGCAGGCTAAAAAATTCGCCAAAAGTTTGCTGGATATTCCGCAACACGCGCAGTTGCGGCAGGTCGGGTTTTTCTAAAATCACCATATTGGGCAACACGGCCAGCAGGGCTTGGAGCATCAAAGAGGCGTCCCACTCCTTATTCCCCGCCACCTCTAAGGTACACAGGCGGGTGTCTTGCGGGGGCATAAACAGGGCATCGGCCCCTGCTTTTTGGAGCAGGCCAAGGGTAACAGGGTGGGGCGCAAAGCCGTAACCCGCCACCACCACGCGATCGCAGATTTTGGCAGCTTCGCGCACCAAGGCGACATCTACCGCCGTGGGTTGGGTGCGCAGAAACATGAGGGCAAAAGTGGTATCGCCCTCTGTGGCTAAGGCTTCCATGTGGCGCAATAGCGGCTCGCGCTCGGTAAACAGCGGTAAAGTGGGGGCTGGGGCGGCGGTGGGCGTGTTCATGCCCCCATCTGGCCGCAGAAAAAAAGTTTCGTCAAGCGCTTGCATTGTACACAATGTTGCGGTATAGGAGCGTTACACACAATCGTGTGTATGGGGGTACTGCCCCCATATAGCAACATCCTCCCATCGTGGGAGGGTCCTTTTGGAGACTAAAACTATGAAGAACTTCTTCACCTCGCTGGCCGCTGCGGCCATGGTTGCTATGGCCGCGTTCTCCCCCGCTATGGCGGAGGAGAAGGCCAGCCTTGGCGATAAGGCCAAGGAGGTCTGGAACAAGGCGGTCAACTCGACCACCTCGTCGGCCCAGAAGGTGGCCAAGTGCGGCGCGGGTATCAACGAGATCCCGATCTGCAAGGCCGTCGCTGGCGTCACCTCCACCAGCCCGCTGGGTCAGGTGATGGTCGACACCATCGTGCTCGCCAAGGGCGGTAACGCCGAGGCCAAGCAGGCCATTGCGGCTTTCGAGGCGTCTATCATCGCCGTGACCAAGAAGCCCGTGTACGAGGGCAGCAAGGGCGGCCTGATGGACGGCATGTTTGCCGCCATGAGCAAGGGCAAGTTCGATGTTGCCCCCGATGCCACTAACCCGCAGGCCGTCGCCATCTTCAAGGCGATTCAGGCCATGGTGGCTGTGGTGGAGGCCAACGGCCCGTCGGAGAAGTCCGGCAAGGCTGTGGCCACGCTCACCGAGCTGGGTTTCGGCTCGGCCAAGAAGAAGTCCTAAGCCCTTTTAGGGCTGGCGGCGGGGGGCAACCCCCGCCGTTTTTTTGCACTGGAGGACAGAATGCGACAAACATCGTTGGGTGAAAAACTCTACTGGTGGTTAAAAACAGCAACCTTGCTGGCCGTGTTGGTGGCTATTGCCGCCGTGGGCTGGTATGCGTGGGGAATGGTGCAAAGCGGCCAAAAAGCCGTGGCGCCCATTGGCAAAGCGGTGGAAGGTGGCGCGAAAATTGTCACCAACACCGTAGGTTTTGCTGCCACCCAAGCAGAACGCGTGGGTAACTTGGATAGCTGGAAAAGCTATTGCCTAGGCACCACCATCAGCCATGGGCCGCTGTGCTATGGGCTTTCCCGCCTTGGCGTGACCACGGGCAGCCCCTTGGCCACCATCTTCCGCGAAGTGGCGGAATTGGCGGATAAGAAAAACCCGCAAGCCTTGTTGCTGGTGGACCGCTACCAAAAGTTGTTTGAGCTGGAGACGCTGCGCACCAATAAAATCAGCATGGCAGGTGCCTTGCTGGATGATATTGAAAAGCGCTGCGCCAAAGGCAAACGCAACTGGAAACTGGCCTGGCCGCCGGTGGATACACGGGACATTACCTGCAACTATACCGACGCTTTCGGCCCCATGGGGCTGAGGGCGGTGGTGCAGGAGATGACCGCCTTGGTGGTGGCCAAAGCGCCCGGTGCCAAAGGCGTGAAGGAAGCCCAAGCCGTGCTAAAAACGCATGGCTGGCTGGAATAAATCGGCGGAGGGGGAAACCCCTCCGTTTTTTGTTGCGCTTTTTGGCAAAACGTATACTTTGCAGCTGATGGGTTCGCCCAGAGAAGCATCTTCAACAATTTATGGAGAATCGGCATGCGCCGACTTCTGAAACTGACGGCAGCCGCCATGGTGGCAGCTGCAACTATGGCTGGCACTGTGTGGGCGCAGGATACCCCTGCCAACCCCACCAGCCCCCCTGCCCCCAAGGTATGGGAGGAACAGGCTGCGGCTTACAAAAACGCCATGGCCAAATGGGACGTGACTTTGCCCAATGCCATGAACGATGCCGACAAACTCACGCAGCGTTGGCAGCTGGCAGCCACGAACTTCACCGATTACTGGTTGAAGTGCGAAGGCATGTGGTTTGCCAAAAACCCCACCCATGCAGGCCAGCCGTTCTGTCGGGCCCTCACCAACTTCCGCGAAATCGGCTCGGTGATTGACCCCGACAGCTACACCACGCTGACGCACAGCCTGCTTGGCACGGTGTTCGATGCCGTGTTGTCCAACGTGGCCAACGACAAACAGCCCGAGCACCAATGCGCCGCCACTTTGGCCTTGCAGGATTATTTGGCCGACTACCCGCTGGCCGATGCCACCCTGTTGGGCAAGGCGCCGCTGATTGCCACAGCCCATAAGGCCATGGAAGGCTGCCACTTGCGTGAGGGCTGCATTATGGGCATGACTGGCCCTGGCCGTTTCCCCCAGCACCTGAGCCGCTTGATTGCGGTGGCTGAGGACTTTGACGGCACGGCTGGCCTGCAAGCTAGCATGCGCATGGAAGACCTTGGTTTTAAGGCACTTTCTGACAAAGACGTGGTGCTGCCCAAGGTGTGCCGGTTGCCCAGCTAACGGCCACACGAGAACGCGCCCTTTACGGGCGCGTTTTTTAATGTCTAATCTTGTTTTAAGCGTAATTCAGCCATTTGGCCCGTGGCATCTTTTGTGTTCAGCACACTACCTATGGCGGTGACAGAAATACCCATGGGCACCAATACATCGGCCACCGCTTGGGCACGGGCTTTAGCCAATTGTGCATTATAAACGCGGCCACCTGTGGCGGTTGCTGTGCCTTCTACTTCAATGTGGTCTACATTCCAGCGGTTAAGTAGCCATGCGGTTTGATTAAGCTGTGCTTTATCGGCCTCGGCCAATGTAGCGGACCCATTAGCATAGTAAACACGCGGCAAAGGCATAACGGGTGGTATAAAGTGCACCTGCCAGTTGGAGTATTGTTTTTGTAAATTTGCTTCCATAATTTGTAATGCGGGTACATTCATGCCTGTAAACGGCTGTAAAAAAAGCTTTAACTGTTTACTGGTTTCATCAGCATTCACGGCACTAAGCGGTAATGGAAATTGGCTTTTTATCATAGCCACCACATCTAGCTTAGGCTCTTTGGGTTCAGCTGGTTCTAATATGCTTTGTTGAATAACGGGAGTTTCTGGCACATCACCATTGAACACAATTTGTTCCAACGTCAGTTCCATATGGGGCGTTTTGACCCATGTGGTACGGGCTTTCTCCTCGGCATCTGGCAAATATTGCGAGGTAAAACACACTGCATTGGCCTGCCAGCCTTCTGGGGTTGGGCGCAATTTGAGGCTTTGAATAACCATATCTTTACCTGCATCGTCAAAGGGCTGGCGCACGGCTTTTTCTAAGTTGGCACGCAAATAGGTTTCTTCTGCAATGGCTTGTAGTGATTGGGTTAGCGGAATACTCAGGAACCCAATAATACAAAGCATGATAACCAAGGGCACAGAAAGCGCACGTTGACGCTTACCAAGGCCATAAAATAAGCCCATGATACTTACACAGGCGGCAATAGCTAATAAGTTAGTCAAAAATAACATCATGGCCCCTTGGGCAAAGGCCCATTGAGCGGTGGCTAATGAAAAACCCACCACCGCCAAAGGCGGCATAAGCGCCGTTGCAATGGCAACACCTACCGCACTTTCGCTGGTTTGCCGGATGGTGGCATAGCCCGCCACAAACCCGCCAACCACTGCTACCATTAAATCGAACAAATTGGGTTTGGTACGGGCCAAAATTTCCGCCGTATTGCTTTGAATGGGTGATAAATATGTTACCAATGCTGTTAATGCTATAGCCATAACAACACCAACGGTAATGGTAATGAGGGATCGTTTCATGAGCCCCGCATCTAACCGAATAACCCCAATACCAAGCGAGGAAATAGGCCCCATAAGTGGCGAAATAAGCATAGCACCAATCACCACAGCCGCAGAAGATAGCAACATACCCAACAACGCCAATACACAGGCCGAGGCACAAAAAGCCACATAACGCCAATGCAATTGGGCGGTATCGTGAAAGTGCGCAAGTGTGGTTTTTACATCAAGCGGCATAATGCGGTCGCCTAATACAAAATTGTAAAAGTCTTTTATTGATTGCGCAAGTTGCATACAGGTTTTCTTATTTCATCAGTTGTTGTTTTTGGCGGTTCCAGTCGCGCTCTTTTAGGGTGGCGCGTTTATCGTGCAGCTTTTTACCGCGGGCGAGGGCAATTTCCACCTTCACTTTGCCTTTTTTCCAGTAGAGCTTGGTGGGCACAAGGGTGAGGCCTTTTTGTTCCCGCGCTTGTTTGATTTTTAGCAATTCTTTTTTATGGAGCAACACTTTGCGCGTGCGGCGGGCATCGTGCTGCGTGTAGCCCGCATTGATGTAGGGCGCAATGTGGGCATTGATGAGCCACAATTCGTCGCCCACCACATGGGCGTGGGCTTCGTTCACTTGGGCATTGCCACCGCGGATGGATTTGACTTCCGAGCCTGTGAGCACCAAGCCGCCTTCGTAAAATTCCAGCAACTCAAAATTGAACCGCGCGCGGCGGTTGAGGGCGATAATGGACGTGCCAGCCTCTTTGCTCATAACCGCTTATGTAGCATATAATAAAGTGTTTTCCCACCCCCTTGACAGGTATGGTAGGGTAAAAGAAAGCTATAAAAGGAGCCAACTATGCAACGCCTGACCACTGCCGCTGTGATTCTTGCTGAACTGAGCCATGTGTTTTGCTGTGGCATACCCATTTTGGCCGCAGCACTGAGTATGTGGACACAATTGGGCATGGGCGCTGGGTTTTTGGCTTTTCATGACGCGATGCACGCTTATGAAGTGCCGGTGCTGATTTTTTCGGGTTGTATGATTGCCTTATCTGCCCTCTTGCAATTTGCCAGCCACAAGGTGCATTGCCAAACGGCCTGCCACCATGGCGATTGCACGCCTAAAAAATTCCAAGCCAGTAAAATGTTTTGGGTGGCGTTGGCATTGTATGGTGCCAACCTTGCGGTTTACTTTATGCACTTAAGCTGGGCAGAAGAGCATGACCATATGCATGCTGAAGAGGTGCATGACCACGATGAGCATGCCCATGACCACGATAATGCGCACCACCACGAGCACTAAAGCAAAACCATTGCCACATGGCGGCTGCCCTGCAACAATGTCGCCATGTCGCAACCTGTTAGGCCAACCATGAAAACTTCGCCCCTCTCGCCCTATGGCGATATTGCGGGTTTGGCCAAGCCACAGCTGACTAAATTGCAGGAACTGTGCGGCCCGCGCTGGATAGACCTGTTGCTGCACCTGCCCAGCGGCATCATGGACCGCAGCGCCACGCCCACCATTGCTGAGGCCACTGTGGGCGAGCAAGTGACGTTGCAAGTGACTGTTTTGAAACACATTCCAAAGCCCTATCCCAAGCACCGCCGCCCGCATATGGTGAAGGTGGTTGATGCCAAAGGTGCTGAATGTGGTGAAGCCGAACTCATCTTTTTTAGTGTGGCGCCATGGGTGCAAAAAAGTTTGCCGATTGGCGAAACGGTGGTGATTAGCGGCAAAGTTGAGGGCACGGAAGCCAAGCGCAAAATCATTCACCCCACCCTGTGGGGCACGCGGCGCGAGGTGGAGGATGTGGCGAAAATTTGGCCGCTCTACCCCCTTACCGCAGGCCTGAGCCACCTGCAAGTGAAGCGCGCGACCGATGCGGCATTGAAGCAATTCCCTGCCACAGCTTACCCCGAATGGTTGCCTGACGATGCCGTGAAACATTTCAGCCTAATGCCGTTCCATGCGGCCATCAAAGCCAGCCATAATCCACAAGTGGAGGGGGATATCTCGCCAACCAGCCCCCACCGCCTGCGCTTGGCGTGGGATGAATTGTTTGCGTACCAATTGGCGCTGCTCACCGCCCGCCGCACCACCAAGCAAGAACCGGGTATTGCCCATGGGGTGCGCGAGGTGAAGCGCCAGCAGTTTTATAAAAACTTGCCGTTTGCCCTGACGGGTGACCAACAGCAAGCGCTGGATGAAATAGACCGTGACCTGACGAGCGGCACGCCCATGCTGCGCTTGGTGCAAGGCGATGTGGGGAGTGGCAAAACGGTGGTGGCACTGGCGGCACTGTTGCGGGTGCTGGAAAACGGCTGCCAAGGGGCCATGATGGCACCTACGGAAATCCTTGCCCGCCAGCACTATGAACATGCCAAAAAATGGTTGGAGCCGTTGGGGTTTACGGTGGCATTGTTGGTGGGGAGTATCCCCGCCGCGGCCAAAAAGCGCCTGAAGCAACACATTGGCGAAGGCTTTGCCAATTTGGTCATCGGCACCCACGCCTTGGTGCAGGAAGATGTGGTGTTTGATAGGCTGGGCCTGATTGTGATTGACGAACAGCACCGCTTTGGCGTGCGCGAGCGCATGCGCCTGACCAGCCACCGCAGCGACGGCCTGACCCCCGATGTGTTGGTGATGACGGCAACGCCTATCCCCCGCACGCTGGCCCTGACCGCCTATGGCGATATGGACGTGAGTATTATTCGGGAAAAACCTCCGGGCCGCACACCCATCACCACCAACGCCCTGCCGCTGGAGCGGGTGCCCGAGGTGGCCAATAGCCTTGCCCGCGTGCTGGCCAAAAATGAGCAAGCCTACTGGGTATGCCCCTTGGTAGAGGAGAATGAGGAGCTTGATTTAACGGCGGCCACCGAGCGTTTTGCCACCCTTCAACAACTGTATGGCGACGCCGTCGCGCTCCTCCATGGTAAAATGAAACCTGCGGAAAAAGATGCCACAATGGCGGATTTTAAAGCAGGAAAAACCAAAATATTGGTGGCCACCACGGTGATTGAAGTGGGGGTAGATGTGCCCCAAGCGACTGTAATGGTGATTGAGCACGCCGAGCGTTTTGGCCTGAGCCAACTGCACCAATTGCGCGGGCGCGTGGGGCGCGGCAGCTTGCAAAGCACCTGTTTGTTGCTCTACCAAGCCAAGGCGGCGCAATACGCGGGCACGTTTGCCAACCAACGCATTCAGGCCTTGCGCGAGAGCGAAGACGGTTTTTATTTGGCCGAGAAAGATATGGAATTGCGCGGGCCGGGGGAGATTTTGGGCACCCAACAAGCGGGCTTTATCAGTACCCGCGTGGCAGACCTCACCAAACACCGCGACCTTATCCCCCACTGCCGCCGCGTGGCTGAAAAGCTGATGGACACCCCCCTCTCCCTGCCCCAAAAACGCGCCCTGACCCTGCTGCTGCGCACCTTTGGGCGTGATAAGGCGGCTGAAATGATGAAGGCGGGGTAAACATGTTTTCCACCCTACTGCATACTTTGCAAACCAAAGCCCAACAGAGCAAAAAACAGCCCTTTGTGATTGCCATTTCTGGTTTTGGAGGTTCTGGCAAAACCACACTGGCCAGCCAATTGCAGCAGCAGTTGGGCGATGCCGCAGTGGTGAGCATTGATGCCTTTGTCACCAACCACCTGAAAAGCCGCTCAGCCGATTGGGAGGACTTTGACCGCCCCTGCTTTGCCCAAGAAGTTCTCCAGCCTACCCAACATGGAGAAACCATTCGTTACGGCATTTACAACTGGGCGGCCAACGCCATTACCCAACAGCACACTGTGCCGCCTACACAATACCTGATTGTTGAAGGCTGTAGCTTATTCCACCCCAGCCTGATAGCATTTTACGATTACACCATTTGGGTTGATGTACCGCTTGAACTTGCTACCCAGTGCGGTATTGAGCGCGACGGCTCTCAAGATGCGGATTGGAATAAAATTTGGCTAGAAATTTGGATGCCTAATGAACGGGATTTTTATAATAAATATCAACCCCATAAGGCAGCTCATATGATTTGGCGGTGGAAGGCTTAAGCTGGTTTAAACACCATCGCCACGCCATTCATGCAGTAGCGTTTGCCGGTGGGGGCTGGGCCGTCGTCGAACACATGGCCAAGGTGGCCTTGGCAGCGCGGGCAGTGCACTTCGGTGCGGGGGTAAAGCAGTTTCCAATCGGTGCTGGTGCCAATGCTTTCAGGCGTAAGGGGTTGAAAAAAGCTGGGCCAGCCCGTGCCACTGTCGTACTTATGGGCGCTGCTATACAGGGGTAAATCGCAACCTGCGCAGTGGAATAGACCTGTGCGCTTTTCGGTATCGAGCGGGCTACTGCGGCTGGGCTCGGTGCCATGGCCGCGCAGGACACGGTATTGCTCAGGTGTGAGGCGGGCGCGCCATGCGGCGTCGGTCAGCTGCCAGTTTTGGGTGGCTTCTTCAGATGCAAAGGATTGATTGAATAGTGGAAATGCGGCAGCAACTAAGGCTGAGCCTGCAAGTGTTTTTATGAAAGTTCTTTTTTGCTTGTCCATGCCATAATGTTGACACACAAACGGCATGATTGCCAGCGCCGCAGGTATGCTTTAAACTGTTGGACATGTTAACTCTTTTTCAGCCGATACTGGGTTTGGTGGTGTTTATGGCCATTTGTTATGTGCTCAGCGAAAATCGCCAGCGCATCGATGCTAAATTTGTGGCATGGGGCCTAGGCTTACAGTTTATTTTGGCCTTGGTGCTATTAAAACTACCTGTGGCCAGCGATGCGTTGGCCCTGTTGGCTGGCTTGTTCAACCACATTGGTAAGGCCGCCATAGCGGGAACCAGCTTTGTGTTTGGTTATATTGGGGGTGGTGCGGCGCCGTTTGAAGTGACCAACCCTGCGGCCAGTTATGTGTTTGCCTTCCAAACCATGCCTACGGTCTTTCTTATTTCTGCCATTGCCAGCGTGCTATGGTATTTGGGCTGGCTGCAAGCGATGATTGGCGGCATGGCGTGGGTGTTTCAGCGCACCATGGGGCTGAGCGGCCCTGTGGCTTTTGCGGGCTGCGCCAATGTGTTTTTTGCCATGACAGAAGCGATTGCGATGATTGCGCCGACACTTAAAAATTTGAACCGCAGTGAATTGATGCAAGTGATGACAGTGGGCATGACCACTGTGGCCAGCAGTATGTTTTTGATTTATAGCCAATTTATGGCACCAGTGGTGCCCAATGCCATGGTGCATGTGCTCACTGCGTCGTTTATTCACCTGCCTGCAGGCTTGTTATTTGCCCATATTTTGGTGCCGCCTTTGCCCAAAACCATGGCAGAACGGGTGAAAGAAAAAATGCACAAAACCACCTATGCGCCCTCTGACGCCGAAGGGGTGTTTGATGCTTTTTTTAGAGGCGCCTTAAACGGCATACCCATTGTGGTGAATTGTGTAGTGGTGCTGATTGCCGTGCTGGCTGTGCTGCATGTGGCTGATGCCTTGGTGTTGGCTATAACCACCAGCCTTGGTTTTAACGCCCTTAGCCTTGCCAAATTGTTGGCGTTTCCCTTTGCGCCGTTGGCGTGGTTGATGGGTGTGCCGTTGGCGGAATCGCTGATGGCGGGAGAATTGTTGGGGGTGAAAACCGTGTTTAATGAATTTGTGGCACTCATGAGTTTTTCGCAACTCGCAGGCAGCATCACAGCACCCAGCGCACTTATTTTAAGCTATGCGTTGGTGAGCTTTGCCAACATTGGTACGGCTGGCATTATGGCAGGCAGCTTGTATGCGCTGATACCTGAAAAACGCAAAGACATCTCGGAACTTTCGCTGTTGTGCATTGTGGCAGGTTTGTTTGCCACCCTCAGCACGGGGGCCATTATGGCGATTTTATTAACGTTAGGAATTATGACGCTTTAAGCGTCAACATCACGGGCACATGGTCGCTGGGTTGGGTGCGGGTGCGTTCTTCCTTAAAGTGGTCAACGTCTTTAATGTGTTGTTTTAATGCGTTACTTACATACAGCATATCAATGCGCATACCACGGTTGCGTTGAAAGGCCGCTTGGCGGTAATCCCACCAGCTAAACACGCCTGCCTCTGGGCTAACAATCCGAAAGCTATCGTGCAGGCCAAAGCTTTCTAGCTCTTGCAGCCATTCATGTTCTTCAGGCGTGAACATGCAATGGCCTGCGCGTTTGGCTGCGTCGTCCACATCGCGCGCTTCGCGGGCAATGTTGAAATCGCCGCATACCACCAGTGGCAAAGCTGCATCAAAATGCATACTCAGTGTGGCATATAAGCTGCTGTAAAAGCGGCGTTTAAAGGCAAATTTTGGCGATTCCGTACTTTCGCCTTGGGGGGCATACACACTCATCACATCGAGCATTTTGTCTTGATAGACTACACTGGCGGTGAGCACACGGGTTTGTTGCTCTAAATCGTCACCCGCAAAACCAGTGCGGATATTGCTGAGCGGCGTGCGGCTAATCAGCGCCACGCCGTTGTAACTTTTTTGGCCATGCATGGCCACATGCAAGCCCATATCGCTAAACGCTTGGAGGGGAAAATCGTCATTCACCACTTTGGTTTCTTGCAGACACAGCACATCGGGTTGGGCATTTTGCCACCACGCCAACACCTGCGGTAGGCGCAGGCGAACAGAATTAACATTCCAAGTCGCAATTTTCATCGGTTGCTTTATACTCTTTATATGTTGAAAGAATTAGAAGCAACTTTACGCCAAGCCTTTGCCCCCGTCCACCTTCAGGTGGCCGACGATAGCCATAAACATGCAGGCCACGGTGCGGTGGGTGGGCATTATGCCATAACCTTGGTAGATGCCGCCTTTTCAGGCAAAGCCAGAGTGGCGCGGCACCGTATGGTGTATCACCTGTTGCAGAAACACTTGATGGCGCAAGATATTCATGCCGTGCAGCTGCACCTTTACACGCCAGAAGAATGGCATAGGCGCGCCTAACCGTGTATGATGCAGCAAAATAATGGTGCAATCATGAACACGTTAAGCCCAATTCTTCTTTTTCGCTTGGTATTGGTGGGGGTTTTTGTGTTGATTGCTGTGGCCGGCACATGGATGTTGGACGATGTGGCGCGTTTGCGAAATCATGGCAAACTGAAAGAGGCTTTGACCAGTGCCAATTTATTCACCGCAGGTTGGGTTTCTGGCTTGTATCAACAAATGGATAAACTGGCCGCAGACCCCCGCGTGCGCAGCACGCTTACTGGCGAAAATGTGCGCGACCCCCAAGCATTGCGTCGCGCGATGTATGAGTTTGGTTATTTGCAAAAATTACCGCGTATTTATGTATATAGCCCGCAGCTTGAAAACGAGGTCATTCACCCTGCCACCACCACCCCCCCAACGGCAGAATTGGTAGCCGCGTTGCGCAGCCACCACCAACAACAAAATGGTAATTTATTGCGTTTAATAGCCATAGATGGCGTAGAGCATATTTTAGTATCTGTTCCTATCCTCAGCCAAGGTACTGCAACATTGGGATTGGCGGCGTTTATTGAGCCCGTAACTTCGGCTTTATTGCGCCATAAAAAACCTTCTTTAGAGATGTTACGTCAAGCGCGGGCACTGCTGATTGATGCGGAGCGGATTGGTGGTGCTGGTGTTATTATTGATATTTTAGCCCCACAAAAAAATGCTTTGGATATATCTGAGCAAACATTAGAAACCTTACTTGCTGGCGATACAGGTTTTGTGCAGCTGGATACCGCACGCCTTGTGGCAGGCGTGCCTGTTGCCAATGCCAAAGGTTGGATTTTTGGTCTCAGTTTGCCAAAATCTGCCATTGTGGCTGATGTATGGCCATTTAAATTGTTGCTTTATATGCTGTGTACGTTGGGAGTCATCATTGGCTTATTTGTGCCGCTGCTTAAACAACTGCTGCAGCGCGTTAAGGTGCAAAAACAAGAAACTGCCGACGCCCAAGCTGAAGCTGAAGAAAATTTAGATTATCACCAGTTGTACGAAAAAAATCGCCTGAAGCGGTTGCAAGAAGGTGTAGGCGCCTCTCCTAAATTTGGTGCTAAAAAGCAACCCACCGCTGTGCGTGGCCCCTCACCCGACCGTAAAATGGCAGATATGATTAGCGAATGTTTAGATAAAAATCGCACAAAATTGCTGTTTCAGCCTGTGGTTGATGCCGCCACCAAACAAGTGATTATGGCCGAAGTGTTTTTGCGCTTACTGGACGCCAATGGCAACACCATTCCGCCTGCCGAGTTTTTCCCCGCTGCGCGTAAGTTTAATATGATTCCGCGGATTGATGCGTATGTGGTGAATGCGGTGCTCACAGAATATATTGGCACAGGCCTCTCTGGCAGCATGCCTATTGCCATTAACCTTGGTGGCGATACCTTTGAGAGTATCTCGTTTTTACAAACGCTGATGATGAATTTTCAGCAACACTTAGCCAGTGGGCACGTTATTTTTGAACTGCGGGCGCGGGAAATTGTAGAAGATCCGCGCGCCCTCGACTTTGTGAACAACTGTCGCTCTCTCGGCTGCAAATTCTCTATCGACTACTTTGGCGGCGGTGAGGCCATGATTAGTGGTGCCAAACGCATGAAATTTGATTACATCAAGCTCGATGCACTCTCTTTTAGCGATACCGAAGCCATGAAAGACTTGGCCAAGCTTGCGCTGCACGCAAAGTCTATTGATATGCCCATTATTTTAGAGCGTGTGGAAGGAAATGCCATGGATATGTTCGCCCAAAAAGCCAACATCCCTTTTGTGCAAGGTTACCATTACGGCAAACCGGGCGAACGGTTACCCAGCTAAATTTTAAAAAATCTTAACCGCCCGCCAGTTTGCGCAATTCTTCGCGCACCAAGCGCTCCACAATTTCAGGTAAATTTTCACTCACCCATTCATGCACTAAGGGGCGCAAGGCTTCCGCCAAAACTTCAGCAGGGAAAGCCACCTGTAGACCCGACGAGCTGGGCACAGCGTTTAAATTCATGCGTTTGCCTTTCTTATTGTCCAGCGCGGGCTGCGCGGCTACAGGGGCTGGGGTTGGTGTATCCTCTATAACAGGTTCTTGAGCAGCCGTTTCTGCCATTATAACGTCTTCTGCTGGGATTTCCGCAGGCGTTTCTGCAGCCACTTCAGAAGTCTCGCTCTCTGCTGCAGCCACAGATTCAGGCATATCGCCCATCATGGCGGCCATCACATCTTCCACCGCAGCATCAACCAAGGTAGCTGCTGCCGAAAGCGCGGGGGCATTGGGCAAGGGTTTAGCTGTGGCATCGGTAGAAGCCATCAGGCTATCAATATCGTCCAAGGGCATGCTCACAGAAACTTCCGGCGTAGCAGGGGTAGCCTCTGCCGCCAACATGGCATCAATATCCATTGGGGCTTCAGCTGGCGAAGCCTGCTGTTCCACAGAGGTAGGTTTCACGGCGGTTGGTATATCTGCCGTAGGCTCCTTCTCGCTTTTCACTTGGTTGAGCAAGGCGTCAATTTCAGCCGCCACTTCGTCGTCGCTTTTTTCAGGGTCGAGTAATTTTCGCGCATCAGCCTCCGCAGGTTTCTGAGAAAATGCCGTTAAATCAATCTCATCCATCGCACCTGCTGCAGCAACTCCTGCGGCTATGGCCGTCAACGTATCGGCCTGAACTTCAGGTGTTGCCACCACTTCTTTTATCTCTTCTGGCTCTGCTTCATCAGCAATATCGTCTTTGCTCAAATCCAGCACATCGTCACCGCTATCCATGGGCATGCTGCCCACACTGCGGGCGGTTTCAACCTCTACCGAGCTACGGATAGAAGTTATAATATCTTCCATTGAAGGGCTATTGGCCATGCGCGAACGTTCTTAACCTTGTTATTTATCTGATACTTTGTACCACGGTGTACAGGTGCCGGTCAAAACTTTCTGTAAATTGTGAAACGGTGAAACGTAGTAGCTTATCGACCCTTATCGAACGGCCTAAACCCAAACCAAAACGCAAGAATCCCCCCAATAATGGCGTAGTCTTCTGGCTGAAGGGCAATGTTTTCAACCCTTGCGTACACATACCACCACATAGCGGTCAGGGTAATCAGTGGCCGAATAATACCGCGCAAGAGATTTAAGAAAGGAATTTCCGCCGTGTTCGTCTGCACATCAAATTGCCGCGCCTTGTCAATTTCGGCCATCGCCTGTTGCAAAAAGCGCTCATCTTGTGTCACATATGCCTCAACTGCTTTGCCCACCTTCTCTACCACATCAGGTGCTACTCCCGCTTTGGTGGCAATATCACCTTTTTGTTGCAACAATGCACCAATCACACTCCCCAGCATGGGAATCAAGACATTCAACATGGTCATTCTCCTAATACTTCATGCACATCAAAATTGGGGCAGGTTTTGCCTTGGGTGTTCAATTCGCAATGGCCAAACAGCTGCACGCGCGGAAACTGCTCCTTTAAGCCTCTATGCAGCCGTTTTAAGGCGATAAATTGCTCAGGCGTAAAGGTATCTTTTCCCACCAAACACGTCCCAATACTTTCGGCGTTAAAGCCTTGGCAATGGGCGCCAGCTTCATTGACAGGGCGTCCAACTTCCACCTCGCCATCGCGCCGAATAATAAAATGGTAACCCACATCGCGCCAGCCACGTTCCAAGTGCCAGCGCCGAATTTCTGCCACATCGCCATGCGTGCTATCGCTACAATGCACAATATGTTTGGTAATGTTGCGCATCATGTTACTGCCCCCATTTTTTCATAATCAATTCTGGCAACCAGCTGGCCACAAACCCCACAATGGCACTCACAATCACCGCCATACCGCGCAAATGCAGTGCATACACGCGCAGTTCGGTAATATCAGCGTGGTGGCGCTCCACATCGCGTTTGAGTGTTGGTAAACCATCGGCTTCCACCAACAATTTAGCCAGTTGGTTTGTCATGTATTGCAGGCGCTCTTCTATGCGCGCCAAGCGGCTATCGTTATTTTCCATGTTTACTTTCTCCTCATTTGAACGGGAAGCATTTGACTTTTAAAATATTTCCTTTAGCTTTAAGCGTTATGAGCGACACAACAACGCAAGAAAAGCACATCACCGCAACCGCCCAACAGCCGTTGAAGTACAACATTTTGCTGACGCGCGACGGCAAGCAGATTGATTTTAACTTCCCGCCCGCCACGGCCGATTTGATTGCCCGCTTTGGTTACCTGACGCCTACCGATGTGCGTTGCAAACCCTCCCTCATCTCTGACGAAGAAGGGCTGTACAAAGCCCTAGAACCCGTGATTGGTAAAGGCTACCGTGGCGATATGAGCTACCACACCCGCAAGCAGGTTATCATTTCGCTGCACGATACCGCCATTTTAGGCTACCAACGCCAAAGCATCATCGACCCCCGCATCAGCAACGAAGTGGCGCTGTTTTGGGAAGTCTACCTCGACCAACGCGTCTTCCCCCAAGCCTTGGAAGAAGACTGGCAGCGCCTGATGTCGGAAGTGCTCATCACCGAACTCTCCGACGACAACGCCGACCGCCTGCTGGCTGAAGATATTAAAAACCGGCTGTTGGAGCAGGCGAAGTAGTCGCCTCGGCGTCTCCACTCACCAACTTTAATACGTCGTCCAACAACACCGTTATTTTCTCGCCTTTGGCGGGCAACAGCGCAATTTCTTCTGCCGCCATATCCAGCCGCATATCCAACAATGCGGGCTCTAAACCTGCCCTGTTCCACAGCTTCACAGCGCCGCGCGTATCACCATCTAACGCCATGGCAATCATAGTCCGCAGCTCTTCAGCTTTGTTTTGCAACAAGGCTTTGTCTTGCTGCTGGCGCTGGGCGCGTTCATCCATCTGCGCCTTCCACGGGTTGAATTGTTCATTCAGCCACAGTTGTAATTTTTCCATTGGTTATCCCCTTTCTTTGCAATGATTGATTGCCTCAACAAAAGCTCTGTTTCCCCCGACTTGATCGGGGGTCTCCTCCATACCAACGCCTCTCGTCAAATTTGAGGAGATCCCCGCTCAAGCAAGGCGGGGAAAACCGCGTTTATACTAACGTTTAAACAACCCAAACAAACCACCCATCGTCGTCATGGGTGAACCCGTCACCATGCCCACTCCCGTGAGTGCTGCATTGGCAAACAAGCTGCCATTGTTTTGTGCCCTTTGGTTTTGCATGTTGTAATAATCCACCAAGCTGGCTTGCCGTGCCGTGTTGGTGCTCACCAATGCACTTTGGCCTTGAATGGCGGCTTGCTGTTGGCGTGCGGCCGTGGCATCGGTTTGGCTGGCGGCAATACCATACAGGTTTTGTTGCAGGCCAATTTTTTGTTGGCGGATATCTTGCCCCAGCGCCGTGCGTTCATCACGCAAGCGGCTGGTTGCGGTTTGGCTATCCAGTTGCCGTTGGCGCCGAATGGCTTGTGCCGCTGTACTATCGGCCAAACCCCTGCGTGCCAACATTTTTTCTTCTTCGGTTTGGCGTTGCGCCCCCGTGTCAGCCAGCACCCGCTCACGCTCTTTTTGCCAGGCATCCAGCACCCCTTTAGTGGTGTCATCGTCGGCATAATCGCTAGCCGATAACTTTTGAATCTCTGCCAATGCCGTTTGCATAATGCTGTTCAGCTCATCTTTTTTCTTTTGTTCTTCGGCAGTGAGGGGGATTTGCCGTGTCACATACGTCACCGTGCCATCGGCATTTGTTTGCGGCACTTGCTCCACGCGGTTAATTTCGTCACGAATATACGTTGGCGGCGGTGGCGGCGGTGGCGCTGGTGTTTTGGTGGAAAATAGTGAACCCATGTTACATCTCCTTCTGTTTCATCATTGCGTTAAATTGGTGGGGAGTAAGTATCAGCACCACACTCTCGCCATCAAGTGGTGTCGTAGGCTGAAACCCCGCTTGCAGGGCGGCCTTTAGGGCGGGGGCGCTATGGGTCTCGGCCCATAAAAAACGCAAGCCCCACAACCCAAAAGCCATTTCCCCCAGTTGCCGCAGCAACTTACGGCTGGCCCAGCGGCCATGGGCCGTGGGTGCACAAACTACATCTAAAAACGCACTTTCTTCGGTGCGTTCACCAAATAAAAAGGCCGCTTGCAGGCCATTTTCACCAAAAGCGCCATAGGTATGCACAGCGCGTAAATAGGGCTCGGCCTCGTCATAGTCCTCTGGCACAGCGGGGAAAGCCTGTTGCAGCATCAAGCGGTGCAACGCCGGCCAATGGCTTTGCGGCAATTTGCGCAATTCTACAGGTTGGTTTGTCTTGCTCATGTGCGCACCATAAAGTTCATGGCCATGAAGGGCGGAACCACATCCAATGCCGTGATGCTATGGCTATGCGCCGTGCCACTGCCCGCACTGTTGGTGGTCATTACCGTGGTACTGCCGCCGTTGGTATAAGTGCCGCTGCCATTCAGCCCACCGCCCGAGCCCAAATGGGTGTTGTAACCGTGCGTGTGCGCTGGCATTTCAGCCACTGTCAAGGCATGGCCATCGGTGGTGGCATTTTTGGTGGCACTGCCGCCTGCGGCCCCTACACTGCTGGCAGAAGCAAGGCGGCCACTGACGCCATCCACCCCAAACACACTGCGCCCGCGCAAATCTGGCAGGGCGAATGTCGTGCTACCATCTCCCGCGCCATAGGTGGTGCCCAACACGCCAAACAAGGCGGCATAAGTTGTACGGTTTACCAAACTGCCATCGCACTTCAACCAACCCACAGGCGTGCTGCTGCCCGCAAAGGGCATAACTGTACCAGTGGGGATAATACTCCCCACACTCAGCGCCGTAGCCTCCCCTGCCCCATCAAAGCCCACCAACGTGTTGGCGATGCCTGTAGCCAATTTGGCCAACGTCACCGTGCCGTTAGCTGGCGTTAAGCCCGTGCTGTTCACCACCCCACGCACACTCCAAGTGGGGGAAGTTTCACTGCCCGTATTCTCCACAAACTCCAATGCACTGCCATTCACCCGCAGGGCAAATTCCTCTGCGCCCGCTTTTTTCAGGCGCAAAGCAGGTAGGCTGCCACGCAATGTCAACGTGTTAGCAAGGCGCGTGCTGTTGCCGTTCTCGCCCGTGGTGAAGGGGCCATAGGCCAAGCTGGTGGGGTTGGTGGTAAGCACAGCAGTCGCACTTGCGGCGTCTACCATGTTCACGCAATTCACCGTGGTTTGGCTGCTGGCAAAAGTACTTTCTGCCACATCGGCATACACATACCCACCGCTCACGCCCAAGCGCACACGTTTGCCCGCGGTGTAGCGGCCGGTTTGGTTGCCATCAATGCGGAAGCTGCTGTCGCTCACCCGCGCCAACCCCGTGGCCGTATCGTTCGTCCATTCATCGATATTCGCCACCACACTGCCTTTCAGCGTGCCATCGGCGTTCAAGCTTACGCTCAAGCGTTCATCAATGCTGGCACGCGTGCCGCTGGCATTGTCCAATTCATTTAAGGCATCAATTACATAGTTAATGTCCCCATCCACCTTGCTGCTGCTCATCGCCACTTTGGGCACGGCAGCCGAATCGGTTTGGTATTTGCTGCGGTTAGCCCCCGCAACACCCGCATACGCCCCCGCAGGGCGTTGATATTTCGTGCTCATGTTTTTCTCCTTGATTAAAACCTAAAAAAGGATGGGGAGGGGTTCTCCCTCTCCATCCGGCTGCCACGGATCATCATCGTCATTCTCTTGTTCTGCGATTTTAGCCATTGCCTTCTGATAACCAGCCATGCGGCCGGCCATGAAAGCACAAGTGCCAATTTCGAGAGCCGTTGAAATCAGAATGATCCAAGAGTAAGCGTCCATGGGTTCCCCCTAAGGTGTTGCGCTGGCATACACGCTTATAGCAACCCACACAAATCTTTGTCACTGTTCCCTGACACCCTCAATCTTCATCCCCAACACCGTCAACTCCCCTGCCCCGTCGCTGCACTCCAAGGCGTAGCTGAACACATCGGCCACAAAGCTGTCGCGTTCGCGGTCGGGCTCAGGGGCACCGTTGTCCCATAAGCCTGCGTCCCACGCGGCAGCATCCCAATAACTGGCAGCCACGTTGGCAGTTGTTACTGTTTCCACATGGTTGAGGCTGTTGTAATTTTTGTAGCGTTGCAGCGTCATGGCCACGGGCAAACCTTGCTCGGTCACCACCGTTACCGCCTTATTGGCCCAGCGTTTAAAGGTGCCCACGTTCAGCCACGCCGTCCACCAACGGGCAGTATAAGGCACACCATCGTCGCTCCACACGGCGGTGTCATACACATACACTTGGCCGTTTTTTGCGGCATACAATTGGCCATCGGCGCCATTCAAA
>JBAQUW010000075.1:0-5232 GCA_049297755.1 Alphaproteobacteria bacterium | reverse complement strand
GGGTTAGGTTGGGGAATGTTTTGGGCGTTCAGGGTCCACACAAAGCGGCTGCCTTGGTCTGTCACAATGGCGGCATCGTTCACCAGCACCACCTGTTGGGTGATGGGGAGTTCTACTTTCACGCGGGCGAACATGCCCGATAAAATGGCGTTATCGGCATTGGGCACTGTGGCGCGCATGCGCAAGCTGCCGCTGGTGGCGCCCAGTTGGTTATCCAACGTCAGGTTGCTGGCGGTGATGGGAAAACGGGTGCCGTCATCGGCCAAGCCCACTTGAATGGTGGCATTATCGAGGCTGCCGTTGCCGTGCATCAGGTTCAGCATGGCGCCGTAGTCTTGTTCGCTGACGTCGAAATCAATGTAGATATCGCCGATGCTGTGAATGGTGGTGAGCACTGAGGAACCAAGGCTGGGGCCCACTTGGCTACCCACAGTTACCTCGGCACGGCCAACCCGCCCTGTAAGGGGGGCGCGCACTTGGGCATAGCCCAAATTGGTATTTGCCAAGGTGGCAGCTGCTTGCGCGTGGCGGTAGGCGGTGGTGCGGGCGTCCATATCGGCTTTGCTGATGGCGTCTTGCGTACGCAGTTTTTTGCCGCGCTCCCACGCCGCTTTGGCTTGGGCTAAGGCAGCTTGGGCTTGGGCGGCGGTGGCTTGGTAGGTGGTGGTATCAATGTCAATCAGCGGGTCGCCCGCTTTCACCAACTGCCCTTCTTCAAAATGAATGGCTTGGACAGTGCCAGTAATGAGTGGGCGGATATCGGCCACGTTGGTGGCTTTAAAGCGACCGCTGAACACATAAGACGGGGTGGCGGCGGCGCTGAGGCTTTCGGCCACCATCACGGGCATGGGGCCATTCATGGCGGGCATACCTTTGGGCATGCCGCCAGAGTGGGTGAGGCGGAAATACACCGCATAGCCCAAACCCGCCACAACCACAGCCAAAACCAGTGGAAAAATACGCATGAAAAACCCTTACCTTATGCCGTACTTTATGTGCCATATGGGGGGCAAAGTCAAGTTGATGCTGGACTATTTCCGCCCGCGCAAATAGTCGAGCGCGGCTTGCAAAAAGAGGGTGGCGGCGGTGCTATCGACAAACGCGGTGGCGCTTTTTTTGCTGGCGCGGGTTTGGCGGCTGCCTTCCACACGGCGCTCGAAGAGGGCGCGCTCGGCAGCAGCGCTGCTGAGGCGTTCATCCCACAAGGCCACTTGGAGCGCGGGAAAGCCCTTGGCCAGCAAATCGGCATAGCTGTGGGCGGCGTCGGTGCTGGCAGAGTTATCGCCTTTCATGGTGAGGGGGTTGCCGATAACGATGGCTGTAACCTGTTCTTTTTCAATGAGTTGTTTGAATAAGTTAAAGTCTTGCGTCCACTGGGTGCGGGGGAGGTAAGGGCGGGGGGTGGCCAAGGTTTGGGCGGTATCGGAAAGGGCAAGGCCAAGGCGCTTGGTGCCCACATCCACCGCCAAAATACGCCCGCGTTGCGGAAAATGTAGGCGCATTTCTTGCGTGGTGAGGACGGGCATGGTACATATATGCGGTGAAAGTAAGGGAAAAGCAAGCATGAGTATTGATGCAGCAACGGTGGCCAAGCTGGCAAACCTATCGCGGTTAGAGTTTAATGACACTGATGCCGCCAAAATTGGCTTGGATTTGGGCAGTATTTTTACGTTTATTTCCAAACTGCAAGAGGTGAACACCGAGGGCGTGATGCCCATGACCAGCGTGCTGGATTTGGAGGGCACCAGTGTTGCCACCCGCGAACGGGCCGATGTGGTGACCGAGCCGAACCTGCGCGATAAATTCCAAGCCATTGCCCCGCAAAGCGAAATGGGTTTTTATGTGGTGCCACAGGTGATTGAGTAATGGCGGTGAGCCTGCCCGTTTCCCGCATACCTGCCCACGCCACTTGCGCGTATGCGGGCGAGATTTTTGCGGTGTGGACATGGCCGCAAGCCATGTATGACGGCACCACCAAAACTTTTGAGATGTTGAAGCGTTGCCCCACGGTGCAAGTACTGGCGTTGAATGAGGCGGGTGAGGTGGTGTATGCGCAGCAAGAGCAGCCCCATGTGGCCACCCCCTACCTGAGCCTGTGTGGTGGCCGCATGGATGCGGGCGAGGAGCCCTTGGTTGCCGCCAAACGCGAGCTACTGGAAGAAACCGGTATGGTGAGCGACGTGTGGGAGCTGGTGCAAGTGGACGTGGGCACGGGTAAAATGGAATGGTTTATTTATACCTATATTGCCCGCAATTGCCGCAAGGTGGCCGAGCAAATGCTGGACGGCGGTGAGAAAATAACTGTAAAAACGGCGCCTGTGGATACGTTTTTGCGCGAGATATTGACGGATAAAACCTTTTGGGGCGGTGAATTAAAAAGCCAATTGTTCAGCGCATGGAACGAAAGCAAAGTTTTAGAATGGACTCAACTATTAAGAGGAGAAAACCAATGACCGAACTGGTACAACTGGGGCTGAAAGAGGCGGCGGCGAAGATTCGCGCCAAAGAAATTTCCAGCGTGGAGCTGACGCAAGCCTATGTCCAGCGTATGGAACAGCGCAACGATGCCACCAACAGCTATGTGCTGACCTGCCCCGACAAAGCCATGGAGATGGCCAAAGCGGCTGATGCCCGCACGGCCAAAGGCGAGCATGGCTTGCTGAATGGTGTGCCCTTGGGCATTAAAGATTTGTTCTGCACGAAGGATGTGCGCACCACGGCGTGTAGCAATATCCTCAAAAACTTTATTCCACCTTACGAAAGCACCACCACGCAAAAATTATGGGATGCAGGTGGGGTGTTGTTGGGTAAACTCAACCACGATGAATTTGGTATGGGCACAGGTACTGAAAACAGCATTTTTGGCCCAACCCGCAACCCGTGGCATGGCGATTATACACCCGGTGGTTCCTCAGGCGGTAGCTCTGCCGCTGTGGCCGATTATTTGTGCGCGGGCGCGACGGCCACTGACACAGGTGGCAGCAGCCGCCAACCTGCGTTTATGACTGGTGTTGTGGGCATTAAACCCACCTATGGCCGGTGCAGCCGCCGTGGTATTACGGCGTTTGCCAGTAGTCTCGACTGTCCATCGCTGATGGCGCGCAGTGTGGAAGATGCCGCGCTGATGTTGCGGGTGATGGCAGGGCGTGATGATTGGGATTCCACCACCATGGATGTGCCTGTGGAGGCGTATGATGAGGGTTTGGATAACTTCTCGGTGAAAGGCTTGAAGATTGGTTTGCCCACAGAGTTTGTAGAAACCGAGGGCCTCGACCCCCGCATTAAAGCCGATGTGCTGACCACCGCCGCGCGGTTGGAAAAAGAAGGGGCGGAGATTGTTTCGGTCAGCTTCCCCTTGTTGGATTACGCACTGCCCTGTTACTATATTATTAACCCCGCTGAAGCGGCCAGCAACTTGGCGCGTTACGATGGCATGCGCTATGGCGTGCGCGTGGAAGGTGCCAACTTGCCCGATACCTATAAAAAGAGCCGCAGCGCTGGCTTTGGTAAAGAGGTAAAGCGCCGCATTATGGTGGGCAACTATACGCTGAGCAGCGGGTATTACGATGCCTACTACAGCAAAGCGCAAAAAGTGCGCACGCTGATTGCGCAAGACTTTGCCAATATTTTCAAAAAGGTAGATATTATTTTAACGCCTGTTGCCCCAACGCCACCGTTTAAAGTGGGCAGTATTTCCGACCCTGTGCAAATGTATCTGCAAGATATTTTCTCGGTCACTGCCAACTTGGCAGGTGTGCCAGCAGTGGCTGTGCCCAGCTCCACAGTGGTGGAAGATGGGGTGACATTGCCGATTGGTGTGCAGTTTATCGGCAAAGCTTTTGGCGAAAAACACCTGCTGCAAGTGGCACGGGCGCACGAGCGGCTGGCTGGCTTTAAGATGATGGAATGTAAGGAATAATTTTATGGCAAAAACGGCAAACCACCCCACATGGCTACACACGGTGTATGGTATTTATTTGGCCTTGGTGTGCCTGATTGCCGGCACCGTGCTGTGCGTGAGTGCTGGTGGAATGGTCAATAACGCCATTACCTATGCTGTGCCAGAAATGCGCGTGAGTTGGTATGATTTAAACCCTCAGCCCGACTATGTGAATAACGTGAAGGTGGAAAAAACCGCGGAAGAAAAAGCCGCTTACCGCCTTGAACGCATCGAACAAGCTAAGTGGGAGGCCCTGCGCGAGTTGCTGGATGGCGTGGTGTATGTGCTGATTGCGGGCCTGGTGTTTGGCTTCCACTGGCGGCTGTTTAAGCGTGAA
This sequence comes from Alphaproteobacteria bacterium, assembly GCA_049297755.1. Taxonomy (GTDB): domain Bacteria; phylum Pseudomonadota; class Alphaproteobacteria; order UBA2136; family JAPPOO01; genus JBAQUW01. The sequence goes on along the minus strand of JBAQUW010000075.1, from coordinate 955 downwards.
CGAGAATAGAGGAGAGTGCACATGAACCCCAACTACGAAATGGTGATTGGCCTAGAAGTTCACGCCCAAGTGAACACGCAAAGCAAATTGTTTAGTGGTGCCGCCACGGCCTTTGGCGCCGAGCCAAATACGCAAGCGTGCGCCATTGATTTAGGCATGCCCGGCATGTTGCCCGTGCTGAATGGCGCGGCAGTGGAGGCGGGCATTAAGCTGGGCCTTGCCATTGGCGCGACCATTGCACCCGTGAGCGTGTTTGCCCGCAAAAACTATTTTTACCCCGATTTGCCCACGGGTTACCAAATTAGCCAGTTTGATAAACCCATTGTGTTGGGTGGTAAGCTGACGCTGGATATGGACGATGGCACCACGCGCGAGATTGGCATTACCCGTATGCATTTGGAGCAAGACGCGGGCAAAAGCGTGCACGATATTGGCAGCCACACGGTGAGCCATGTGGATTTGAACCGTGCGGGCATTCCCCTGATGGAAATTGTGAGCGAGCCTGAGCTGCGCACGCCTGAAGAAGCTGGGGCGTATATGAAAAAACTGCGCGCGATCCTCCGCTTTATTGGCGTGTGCAATGCCGATATGGAAAAAGGCGAACTGCGCTGCGATGCCAACGTGAGCGTGCGCAAAAAAGGCGACACCAAACTGGGCACACGGTGCGAAATTAAAAATCTGAACAGCTTCCGCCATGTGATGAAGGCCATTCAGTATGAAGCTGACCGCCAAATTGAGATTTTGGAAGAGGGCGGTAAAATTGACCAACAAACCCGGCTGTGGGACGCCGATAAAAACGAAACCCGCGCCCTGCGCAGCAAGGAAGACGCGCACGATTACCGCTACTTCCCCGACCCCGACCTGCTGCCCCTGCGCATTGATGCCGCCCGCATTGACCGCGTGCGCGCCACCATGCCCGAGCTGCCAGATGCCCTGAAAAACCGCTACATGACGC
>JBAQUW010000074.1:0-2181 GCA_049297755.1 Alphaproteobacteria bacterium | reverse complement strand
ATCGAAACTCAGCGCTCTAACCTCACGCAGTTTCCCCCGACTTGATCGGGGGTCTCGCCCGCACCAAGCCAATCTTTGGCCAAGTCTTCCCATGCAGGGTTAAATGCATCAATTAAAGCCAGTTTCCATTCACGATTCCACCGTTTCAACCTATGTTCTCTCTGGTATGCCGTATCACCATCTGGCTGTTCTTCAAACCACACAAGCTTTATTATGTTATATTTGAGGGTATGCGCGTAAGCAAACGCGCCTGTTTTATGCTGCATCATGCGCTGTTCTATAGAATTGGTGCACCCCACATACAACGCTCTATCGTTATGATTGGCCAACATATAAACGTACCATACTTTCATTGACACAAACACCCATACAGGAGACCCCCGATCATGTCGGGGGAAACCGCGTGGTCATAACCGCTGGCGTTCCACATCTCACCCTCTCCCCTTCTTTTCACGCAATTTAGTAAAGTAATCCAAGCGCTTGATCATCTCCCGCTCAAAGCCCCGCTCAACAGGTTGGTAAAAGCTATGACGCTGGGCGGTGGGAAAGTAATGTTGCCCACTAAAGCCATCGGGCGTGTCGGGGTCATAAGCATAATCCGCCCCATAGCCCTCGTTTTTCATGAAATGGGTTGGGCTGTTGAGAATGGTTTTCGGCGGCGCCAAATGCCCTTCCTCGGCCGCTAATTTTTTGGCATGGTTATAGGCCACATAGGTGGCATTGCTTTTGGGCGCCAAAGCCAAATACAAACAAATCTCGGCCAAAGCCAACTCGCCCTCAGGGCTGCCGAGCATTTGAAACGTATCGCGCGCGGCCACCGCCAACGGCAAGGCTTGCGGGTCAGCCAACCCCACATCTTCCACCGCCATGCGTATCAGCCGCCGCGCCAAAAACAACGGGTCCTCCCCCGCCGCCAACATGCGCGTCAGCCAATAGAGGCTGGCGTCAGGGTCGCTCCCCCTCACACTTTTATGCAAGGCAGAAATGAGGTTATAATGCCCCTCGCCGCTTTTGTCATACACCGCCGCACGGCTGCTTAAAAAGTCGCGAAGTGCTGGCACATCCAACACCAATCCCGCAGGCTGGGTTTGCAACGCTTCCACCAAATTGAGCAACATGCGGCCATCACCCTGCGCCATACGGGCCACATCTAAGCGTGCGGCGTCAGTCAGTGGCAGCTGGCCCACTTTGGCCTCGGCTTGCGCCAGCAACTGCGCCATGGCGGCTTCGTCCAGCGGTTTCAACGTCAGCACTTGGCAGCGGGAAAGCAACGCGGCATTCAAAGCAAAACTGGGGTTTTCGGTGGTGGCGCCAATAAACAACAGCGTGCCATCTTCCACATGAGGCAAAAAAGCGTCTTGTTGGGCTTTGTTAAAGCGGTGAACCTCGTCCACAAACAGCACCGTGCGCTCACCCAAATTCAGGTTGCTTTTGGCGCGTTCCACCACCGCCCGCACCTCGGCCACGCCCGCAAGCACCGCCGAAAGCGGCTCGAACCGCGCCCCAAAACTGTTGGCATACAGCCGCGCCAAGGTGGTTTTGCCGCAGCCGGGTGGTCCCCATAAAAGAATACTTTGCGGCTTACCCGCCGCCACACTGCGCATAATCAGGCTATTCTCACCCAACACATGCCCCTGCCCTACCACATGGCCAAAGCATTTGGGGCGCAGCAGGTCAGCCAAAGGTGCAGAAATACCAGTCATATAAATACTGTAACAGAAACCCCCTTGCAAAACCAGCAAAACATTCCATACTTAGCGAAAGAGAAAGGGTAAAACAGATGTCCATTAAAAATCGTGAACTATTTCAAACTGCCATGGTGGCCGCCGCACACAGCGTGTGGGCAAACCATCTTTCAACTTATAACTATGCACTCCATCAAACCGAAGGTGAAGAAAAACCCTGGAATGCCGATGAAAATATGCGTTCACGCATGGGCATCGATACTCTGACGCAGCTATCACTTGATTTTATTGGGGAGCGTGATCTTAATTTAGCTCAAAAAATGACTCTTCTTGAGCAAGAGTTCGGCCCTGAAGTTGCCTTTGCTTTTGGTTATCATGGATTTATTGCATATGTTGATGATGGCCATGCGATTTTTATGGAAAAAAATGAACAGGGACAAACAGCATATGACCTGCTGACTAACCTTTTACCAGCATATCTCCCTGAAAATACAAA
>JBAQUW010000073.1:0-9869 GCA_049297755.1 Alphaproteobacteria bacterium | reverse complement strand
CAAAAAAGCCGAGCAGTTGAAACTGCCGCTCTCGCCCGAAGTAGCCATGTATTTGGCCGATGGCATTGCCAGCAACGTGCGTGAGTTGGAAGGGGCTTTGAACCGCCTCGCCGCCCACGCCAGCATGACGGGCGCCGCCATTACCGTAGACTTTGCCCACAGCCAATTGCGCGATTTGTTCCGCGCCAATACGCGGGTGGTGACGATTGAAGATATTCAACAAAAAGTGACCGAGCACTTTGACGTGCGCATGAGCGATTTGTTGGGCAGCCGCCGCCTGCGCCAACTGGCCCGCCCGCGCCAAGTGGCCATGTATTTGGCCAAAAAATACACCAGCAAAAGCTACCCCGATATTGGCCGTGCCTTTGGTGGGCGTGACCACACCACCGTCATTCACGCCGTGCGTACCGTAGAAAACCTGGTGCCGCGCGATAAAGAATTGGCCGAAAAAGTGCAATTGCTGGAACGCATCTTCGGCAGCCGTTAAGGCTTGAAACAAAAAGAAACCCTGCCGCACTCTTACGAGCGCGACAGGGCAGGGTGTGGCAGGGTTACTGCGGCTTTGCAGCCAGCAGCGCCTGTCCTTGGGTCATGGCCCACTGGATGAACCCGTAGATTTGGGTGCCCCAGTGCTGGTAAACAAACCAGCCGATGGCCGCAACGACGCCCCACAGGATCAGCTTCACCACGCGGCGGAGCCACGTGGAGATGAAGTCCTGCCGAGCTTGAACGCGGGCGTTGATTTCCGCGATCTGCTCAGGCGTTTTGCCAGCCGTAGACGGGCGGTAGTATGCCGCCCACGCCAACCACGTGAAGAAGCTGACCAGCACGAAGAAGACAATACGAATGCCTTCCGCCGCAAAGTTCAGCGCTTCGGTGGTGTTCCAGGTGTCACCCAGAACTTCCAGCGTGCCACGGCTCTTCGGCCTCTCGGTCACAGGCTTGATGCCTTCGGCCTGCACCACGATGGGCTCCAGATTGCTCTGAATGCCTGTGAGTGCCGCCACATGGGCGTCAATTTTGCCCTTGCGACCCTTGCTGATATTCTCAACAGCAAGTTCCGACTTCATGGCGGCAGCAAGGTTGTTGAGCACGCCGCGCACACCCAGCTCGGGCGCTTCGTTGATGATGCCGTTGGCAGCGGACTGCACGGCGATCAACTCGGCCAGAGCCTTGTCGGTGTCAAACTCCCCACCATCGGTGAGCAGCTTGTTCACCACGGCCAAGCGGCCGCCCAGTGCCGTGATGGCGCTGGTTTGGGTGCCGACAACGGTTTTGAGGCTGCCAAGGCTGGCGTTGAGGTTGTCCCTCTCGGCCGTCAGCTTGCGCGAAAGTGCGCCAACAGAGGGAGTTTCCTCCTCCTTGATGCGCCCATTCAGCACGCTGATTTGGGCTTCCAGTGTGCCCACCATACCCGTGCGGATTTGCACCCGCTGGGTGGCGCGGTCGATGGCCGTAGCCACCAAGTTAACCGCGGCGCGCACGTTCTGCGTGGCCGATGCCGACTTGCCGCCGAAGTTGAAGGCGGCAGGCACTTCTACCGTGAGGGCGAGGACAATGCCGACCACCACCATGAGAGGGACCGCAAGCGCTTGCTTGAAGTCCACTTTCTCGGTGATCATGATCTTTAAGACCAGCCACCAGGTGGAGAAGAACAGCGCCGTAACGGCGGCGCCGCCCAAAGCAAGGCCGTAGCCCATGCTGGGTTCCAAGCCCTTAAACACCATGAAACCCACATAGGCCGAAGCCATGTAGTTCACGATGCTGAGCAAAATGAAGACCGTGCGGCCTTCATCGGGCTCGGGCAGAAACTCCGCCAGCATGCCGCCCACATAGGCCAGCAGCACGCTGCCAGCAATGTAGGCCATCACCCACTTGACCATCATGGCGATGGAGGTGAGGCTGACGGCGGCTTCGCCGCTGTATTGCCAGCCGCCCATCATGGCGGCGACAAGGCCAAGGACGAAGAGAATCAGCACGCCGGGGCGGCTGGCAATCTCGTACACGGCGCGGCGGATGGAGCGGCCCACCATCTGCCGAATTTCGCCCCACGTTTTGTCGGTGGGGGCAGGTGTTGCGTTCCCAGTCACGGGAACGACGTTCAGGTTTGCTGCCACTGGCAGCCTCCTTTCTAAAAAGTTACGGTACAACCAATGCACCCGACGGATGCAAGGTGTGTATACTTTGGGGCGTGTAGCATAAAAAATCAAGGGGGAATGCCCAAAAAAGCACAGGTTTTGTAAAATAAACGCACACTGCCCACTTTGGCGGCTTTCAAAATGGCAAAGGGTGTGGCATGGCGGGTTAAAATACGCTAAAGTGCTCTCTATTCACGCAGCAATAAGGCAAGGAACCGCCCATGAAACTCTCCATTTCCCGCGAAACGCTATTGAAAAACTTGCGCCACATGAGCGCGGTGGTAGAAAAACGCACCAGCATTGCCATTCTCTCTAACGTGCGCATTAAAGCCGCCAACAATGTGCTGGAGCTGACCGCCACCGATAACGACATCACCATTCAAGGTACGGCTGAAGCCTTTGTGGAAGAAGCGGGCACCACCACCGCCAGCGCCCATAAACTGTTTGAAATTATGAGCAAAATCCCCGAAGGCGTGATGGTGAATATGGAGCTGAAAGATGGTGGCAACCGCCTCGCCATCAGCGCGGGCAAAGCCAAGTTCTCGCTCGCCTGCTTGCCGGCCGATGCCTTCCCTGCCGACCAACTCACCGCCATGAGTGGCGCAGTCACCTTCACCATGCCTGCCAAAGCGCTGGCCAATGCCCTTACCAAAGCCCAATTTGCCGCCAGCACCGATGATACCCGCGCCTACCTCACAGGCGTGTACCTGCATGTGCCAGAAGGCGAAGACAATATTCTGCGCTTTGTGGCGACAGACGGCCACCGCTTGGCCAAAGTGGATATGGCGCTGCCAGAAGGTGCTGCGGAAATTCCGGGGGTGATTCTGCCCCGCAAATGTGTGGCTGAACTGAAAAAGCTGACCGAAGACGGCAAAGACATTACCCTCTCTATCGGCGAAACCAAAGTGCAAGCCGCCGCGGGCGAGTTAAAGCTGACCAGCAAGGTGATTGACGGCACATTCCCCGACTACCACCGCGTGATTCCCAAAGCCAACACCGCCAAAATGGCCGTTGCCCGCCGCACCCTGCTGCAAGCCGTGGGCCGTGTGGCGATTTTGAGCCACGAGAAAAGCCGCAGCGTGCGCTTTAGTGTGCACGATAACAACCTGAGCATCACCGCCAACAACCCCGACCAAGAAAATGCCAGCGAAGACGTGAAAGTGGCGTTCGATGGCGCGCAACTTGACGTCGGCTTTAACGCCAAATATGTGGAAGACATTGGCGCCCAAGTGGCGGGCGACGATATGGAGTTTCTGTTTAAAGACAACACCAGCCCCGTGCTGGTGACCGACCCCACCGACCCCACCGCCTTGTTTGTGGTGATGCCGATGCGGATTTAATCCGCACGGCGCATTGGTCCCATGCGCATCACCCGCCTTGCCCTCACCACCTTTCGCAACATGGTCGAGTGGAACGTGCGCGTGCCTGATGAGGCACAGATTGTGGCGCTGATTGGCCAAAATGGCGCGGGCAAAACCAGTGTGCTGGAGGCCTTGAGCTTGCTCTCACCAGGCCGCGGCCTGCATAAGGCAGGGTATGATGAGATGGTGCAAAGCGCCCCCCTTTCAGGCCACCCCAAAGCCCACGGTTGGGGCATTTTTGCTGAGGTGACAGACGGCGCAGGCAACCCCCACACCATTGGCCAGCAATTTCAGGGCAAAGAACGCGCCATGCGCATTGATGGCACCGACGCCCCCAAACAAGCAAGCTTGGGCGAGGTGGGCAGCGTGCTGTGGCTCACCCCACGGCAAGACCGTTTGTTCCTCGATGGCCCAGCCCCGCGCCGCGATTTTTTAGATAGGCTGGTCTATGGCCTCAACCCCAGCCACGCCGAAACCGTGGCCACTTACCGCCACCACGCCCGTGCCCGCCTGCAATTGCTGCAAAACCATGTGGCCGATGATTGGCTGGAGCTGGAAGAAGAACGCGCCGCCCAAGCAGGGGTGCAAGTGCTGGAAAACCGCCGTGCCTATGTGGACGCCCTCACGCCTTATCTCACCGATACCACCTTAGAACTCACAGGTGCCACCCTTGGTATTTTTGAAGAGGAAAACCCCGTAGCTGCCCTGCAAGGCAAGTTTGCCCGCAGCCGCGAACGGGATAGGGAAACAGGCAGCACCAACACCGGCCCGCAAAAGGTAGATGTGACGGGCGTGTTGACGGTGGAGGGTCGCGCCATTCCTTTCCCAAACACCAGCAGCGGCCAACACAAACGGGCGTTGGTAGGTGTGCTGCTGGCGCATGTGAAGTTAGCCGTGGCCAGCACAGGCACAGCGCCACTGGTGCTGATTGATGAGGTTGCCGCGCACCTCGACACCGCCCGCCGCGCCCATGTGCTGAACGCCTTAACCCACCTTGGCGCCCAAGTGTGGGTGACGGAAACCGAGGTGGAACGCCTAGGCGGCATATCCGCCCATATTGTCCCTATGGCCTAAAAAAGTGCCCCTAAAGGGGCACAGTCTGCAGGTGGGCATCAAGCATGGTGTAGCCATAATACAGGGCATGACCAAGCAAAAACCAGCCCGACCACCCAAACAGCATCACAAACGTGGCGTTCATGCCACCGCCACCACGGTGGAAGGTTTTATCCCACAGCATGTGCGGGTGCATGCACATGAGTGTGAGCGAGATGGGGTGAAAGTCCATGTGCGCTGCGGCTGTCAGCACAACCGTGCACCACAGCATCACACACACCACAAGCATCGTTGCCCAAAGCAGTGGGCCAACAGAGGAAAGGAGGGGCATCAGGTCGCTCATAGCAAACTCCTGTAAAAAGCGGGAAGTAGAGTTCTTTTAGCCTGCTTTTTGTGTGTATGCAATAAAAACCTTCTTCATAACGCAAACAGCCCACCGTTAAGGTGGGCTGTTGCTGTGGCGGCTTTGGGCGCTTACGCGTCCACCTCCACCTTTTCGCCGCGCTGGGCGGCCTTGAGGAGCTGGATATGCTGGCGGGGGAGATAGATTTTCTTCTTCTTCAGCCCATCCCAGAGGACGTTGACCGCCGCCATGTCCTCGGCGTACAGGTCATGCGTGAGGGCGCAACCTACGTAGCCGAGGGTGTCGGTGGTTTCACCGTTCTCCAGCACCGCGATGACGCCGCCCGCCTTCACCCGCACTGCATAGATGGTGACAGGGTCGCGCTGGCCATCGAAGCCGATGGCCAGATCCTCGCTCTGCATGTCGTAGCAGCGCAGCACCACGGGACCATACTGCTCCAGCAGGTGGGCTTCTTTAGCCTCTGCTTTGGCTTCAGTCTCTTGGCGTGCACCTTCGCCTTCCCGATACATCTCGTCGGAAAGGCGATAGAAGTGCTCCGAGGCCCACGTGTGACCCAGCGTTTTGGCGATATATCCCATCGCCAAAACGAGGTAGCGCCAGATAGGGTGGGCCTCGCCATGACGAAACCCTACGCCCACAAAAAACCCCGCCATGGCGGGGTTTAAAGGCGCAAGCGCTTATTTGACGCTGACGAACGTACGGTTTTTGAAACCTTCGCTGAAGGTCACTTCGCCGTCTTTCAAGGCAAACAAGGTGTGGTCTTTGCCCATGCCCACGTTGTCACCGGGGTGGAAGGTGGTGCCACGTTGGCGCACAATAATGTTGCCCGAGCGGGCCAAAGCGCCGCCGCTGATTTTTACGCCCAAACGGCGGCCTTCGCTGTCGCGTCCGTTACGGCTGCTACCGCCTGCTTTTTTGGTTGCCATGTGTGATACCCTTTACTTTAAGTTTTTGATATTACAGAGAAATGCTCTCGATCACCACCACAGTTTCCATTTGGCGATGGCCGTTTTTACGACGGTAATTTTGACGGCGGCGTTTTTTAAACACAATCACTTTTTCGCCTTTTTGCTGGGCTTCTACCTTGGCCATCACTTTGGCGCCAGCCACCACAGGGGTGCCTACGGTCAGCTTGCCGTTGTCGCTCACCAGCAACACATCGCCAAGGCTCACGCTTTTGCCAACTTCGGCGTCCATTTTCTCCACAACAATTTTGTCGCCTTTAGCAACTTTCAGTTGTTTCCCACCGCATTTGACAATCGCGTACATGTACTTTTCTCTCTTTATAAATAAACTTCCGTAAGCGCAATTAAACTATTCTGAGGTCGCTGTCAATGGGTTCTGGACAATTCCGCCTAAACTTTTTACAATTCTGCCAGAAAGCCGAACACAACACAAAAATAACTCAATCAAAATAAAGGTTTAAAACCATGAGCCGATTCCAAGCCGCTTTTGTACTTTCTGCCATTTTATCTTTATCTCTCAATGGCTTATATGCAGAAGATGCCCCCTTGGAAACCAAGTTGCTCAAAGCCAATGAAATGCTGCAATTGGATAGCCCCAAAGCCGCCCTGTTGGAACAATTTAACGCGCAAGCCAGCCACCCTTTATATAAGCATGTGTTTGAAAATATGGACTTTTCGGTGGTGGATGCTGAAGCCGCGCGTGTCATGAGCGTGCTGTTTACCATGGAAGAGCTCGAGGCGTTGGTAAGCTTCCGCAAATCGGCCGTTGGTCAATCTATCAACACCAAAATGCCCCAATTTAAACAAGCGCTTGGCGAGATGATGCAAGAAGAAATGCAGCGAACCCTTAAGCGCGAGGCCGATGCTGGCCGCCTGCCTGCCTTGGATAACCCCGATGCGGTGGGGAATGTGCAACAAAATCAACAACCTAAAGCTGCCCCCGCCATTCAAGATGCGCCTATCCGCTAACCTGAAAGCCACAGCCCACAAGGCCTTTTGCCGCTGTGAGCATGACAATGTTTTGCGCCTGCTTTAGGCTGTGGCCATGGTTTTTGGTTTATTCGGCAGCAAGGAAGGCGCAGGAGGCACATGGTCTAGCTTCTTGAAAAAATGGGGCTTTGTGGCTCTGTGCGTGCTGGCTGTGTACTTGTATGTGGTTATTCCGTGGCGCCAAGTGGGCGATGTGGCGGTGCTGGTGGGCTATGGGTTTTTGACGCTGGCTGGGCTGTTTGCTGCATATGCCTTGTTTTTATGGCTGGGCGGGCGAATGAACTATAAAAAGCAGCTCAATAGTATTCTTAAAATGGGTGGCGGCAAAAAAAGCAGTGGTTTGCATGGTACTGCTGATTTTGCACGTAAAAATGATTTAAAAAACATGGACTTGCTACGGCCCGACGGGTTTATTCTGGGGCGTTACGAAGGCCAATTTTTGCGGTTTAAAAAAATGGGTCACCTGATAACTTTTGCCCCAACCCGCTCGGGGAAAGGGGTGGGGCATGTGATACCCAACCTGCTCGACCACCCTGGCAGCGTGGTGGTGAACGACATTAAAGGCGAGAACTACGCCATTAGCCACCGCTACCGCTCTCAATTTACCGATGTTTACACCTTTGCGCCGTTTGCAGAAACAAGCAACTCGTTGAATCCATTGGATTTTGTGCGGGTGAGCACGGAATACGAAATGGATGACGTGCAGCTGATTGTGGGCATGATGATTGAAATGAATGATAAGAGCGACCCCTTTTGGGACCGCGCCGCCCAAGAGATGATTACGGGCCTGATTTTCCATGTGCTTCACAACAGCCCGCCTGAATTGCGCAACCTTTCTGAGGTGCGTTATTTGCTGATGATGGATGAGAAGGATTTTACGAACGTATTGGATAGTATGGCAAAATCGAAGCACGAGCTAGTGCAGCGCTACGGCAATGCCATTAAAAAACATACCGAAAAAGTGATGAGCAGCGTGCTGGCCGTGGCCAAAGCGCAAACGCTGATTTGGGATAGCCCACGCCTAAAAAGCGTAACCATGAGCAGCGATTTTAACCCGATGTGGCTGAAGGAGCGGCCATGTTCTTTATATATTGTGATTCCGCCTGAATACTTAGATACCTACAAACCGATTATGCGGTTGATGACGGGTATTGTGATTGCCTCCTTGGCCCGCACGCCCAAGCGCCCCCAGCATCCCGTATTGTACCTGATTGACGAGTTTCCTGCGCTTGGCTACATGCCCAATATTGAGAGCGCCATTGGCTGGTTGGCTGGCTATGGCGTAAGTTTGTGGTTGTTTATTCAAGACCTTAGCCAAATTAAAGCCAATTACCAAAAGTGGGATTCACTCGTGGCCAACTGCTCTGTCCGCGCGGCGTTTGGCACGAATGATGTGGAAACGGCCAAAGTGCTGTCAGACATGATGGGCACCACCACGGTGACCTCTAGGGGCACGGGCACCAGCAAAAACAGTATGTTCCAAGTGTTTAATGATAGTCATAGCGTGAACATTTCCGAGCAATCACGCCCGCTGATGACACCCGACGAGGTGATGCGAATTCCCTTTGATACCCAAGCCATTTTTGTGCAAGGCGGCAAACCCATTATTGCGGAGAAGATTATGTACTTCTCTGACCCCTACTTTAAAGGCAAGTATGATAAGTGGGAGGGGTAGATCGCTGCTACTAAAAAACCCCGCAACAGCGGGGCTTTTTGCTGAGAAGGTCAGCCTTAGAGACTAGGATCTTCTGCCTCTATTAAGGGCTCGGAGGGTAGGCTTTGCTCTATCTGTATGGCCATAATCTCGCCTAGCAAGCCATCCTGCAGGGCACGGTCTTGTGGATTGATAGCGCCCATTTTAATGAGCTCTTGCAGCGCTGAATTGAACATTTCAGCCAATTCATCGCCATAGTAACCTTGCATTGTGGTAAACGCTTCGGCGATTGGGCGGCCAATGGTCACTTTCATTTCTTCGGCGATGCATGAGCCGCCATGAAAAAATGAGCGTCTTTGAAAGCCAGCGAGCACAAACGATTCCCCTGCTGTTCGCGAATAAGAGCTGCGTGGTTTTGGGGCGGGGATAGGTGCAGGGCTTAGGCCGTCATCATAAGGTTCTAACGGCTCTTCCTCTTCTTCTGCAGCTTGGTTTGGGTCTGGTTCTTCTTGTGACCATTCATAGGCGTCAACAATTTGCATGGGGTTGTTATGCACGGCGATGATGGTGCCTGCATCGTCCAAAATAATAATTTGGTGATTGTTGCTGTCGTAATTGTCGTAATTGTCGTTACCGTAGCGCTGATGCCCAATTGCCGCCGTAAGGGCTGCGCCAATTGATGCAGTGAGGGTTTCGGCAGAAGTAATATCAGCGTTTGGGCACTCCAGCTCTTGAACGGAGAGGGTGGGTGTCTTTTTAGCCTTAGGCTTCAAATAGTCTTTATATACAGTTTTGTCGGCAATGATGATTTTCATGAGTAACCCCTTTCTTTCTAAAAGGAATATGGGGCGATTTTGCGCGTTTGCAAGGGGGGGGCAATAAAAAAGGCTGATGAAGCCATCAGCCTGTCATCTTAACGGCGCACAGCTTATTTATTCACTTTCTCACGTAATTCCTTACCTGCCTTAAAGAACGGTACGTTTTTGGCGGGAACTTTCACCGCTGCGCCGGTGCGGGGGTTGCGGCCTTGGCGGGGTTTGCGTTCGCGCACACTAAAGGCGCCGAAGCCGCGCAGTTCCACACGGCCGCCTTCCATAAGGGTGGTGGCAATTTCATCGAACACCACGTCCACCATGCGGTTAATATCGGTTTGTGGCAGGTCTGGGTGGCGGTTGCTCAGTTTTTGAGCGAGTTCGGATTTGGTCATGGTTATTTCCCCTTCTATTATTCATACCCTTAGCCTACATCATGCTCCAAAAACCTTGGGCGTGCAAGCCCTGCGTGGGGTGGCCAAACAACAGGCCGTACACACGGGCACCTAAGGCACTTTCCAGTAGGCTATCC
>JBAQUW010000072.1:0-14367 GCA_049297755.1 Alphaproteobacteria bacterium | reverse complement strand
GCATTGGTGGTTGAAGGCCGTTATTTTAAAACCCTCACCGACCCCACCTACAGCCGCCCACAATTACAGGGTGGCACTTATAGCCTGACCAGCAGCGAAAGCAATGCCAGCACGGCATTATCTCATGCATCTCAAACTGGTAAGCTTGATTGGTGCGATTATGGCCGCCCACTCACCAACACCACCAGCCACTACAATGCAACCAACAATAGCTATTCTCATAGCTACAGCTATAGCTCGAGCCAATTTACTCAAAGCACCCAACGCTATAGTGCTCCGCATGAAGACGCAACGCTGTTGGTTGGCTTAAAATACACATTCCGCACACCGCAGCATAAACGGTTTGCCTCGCTGGCCGATATTCAACCCAGCGCCGCCCCAGCACCCGAGCAAGTGTTGTACTACAACCGCACCAGCAGCTACGGCCACTACCCCCAACCTGCGGCCCCTGTGGTAAGCGACCGCGAAGCCGAGCGCATTTACTGGCAAGAGCGCAACGCCCGCTATGTGCCATGGCACCAGCCCCGCCCTTACAGCAGCCCTATGGCCAACTTGCCCACCCGGCCAAATGTGTACCCCGAGCGCGGCACCAGCTTCCCCCGCATGGTAGACAACCGCGAGGAGCCAGATAACCTGAAGTAGCAAAAAGCCCGCATCAGCGGGCTTTTTTATGCCGCAAACAACCGTTCTAAAAACCCTTCCAACCACGCATGAATGGGTGGCTGTTTCTGCCGCGCCAACTGGGCATGCTCCACCGCTGTGGCGGGCACATGGGGGCCGTGCACATGCCCATGGTCTAGGCCAAATTGGTGCCAACGGGCCACCACGTCTTCCGTAATTTCCGAATGAAACTGCACACCATACACCTTGGGGGCAAAGCGGGTGGCTTGCTCGGCATACATGTGCCCTTGCAACAAGCGCGTGGCAGTCAGTGGCGGGGTATAGGCATCGTGGTGACACTGAAACACCTCGGCACCATCTAAGCCTTGGCCAAAACAGGTATCCATGGCAGTGCTCTGCACCTTCACATACCCAAACTCGTGCCCATGCTCGCCCGTGCGCACGCTTCCGCCAGCAATATGGGCCAACATTTGGGCGCCAAAACAAATACCAAGGGTGGGAATATTCCGCTGCAACACTTGCTCCACCCACTGCATTTCTTGCTGCAACCAGCGCAGGCGGGTGTATTCGTTCACGCTACATAAACTGCCCATAATAATCAGTCCGCGCACCTCCTCCACCGCTGGGGGCATTTCCCCCAAGGGGGTACGCGCCATGCTGCAGGTGAACCCCAATTGGTGCTGAATAATGGTCTGCAAATGCCGCACAGGCGGGTGCTCGGAATGGGCAATAATGGCAATGGTCATTCGGCCACCATACAGAGCTACCCGCCCCCCTTCAACCCCTGTGCACAAAAAATCCCCGCCATTATGGCGGGGAAAGGCAGGGGGCGGCAGCAGTTGGCAGAACTTATTGCTCCACCCGCGTGTTCACACATGCCACCGCTTCCAAGCGGTCAGCAAAAACGTGCAAGGCCGAACCATCGGCGAAGACGAGACAGTCATCAACGTGCACGCCTTCCAACACACCTTTAACCTTTTTACGGTCACCAGTTGCGCCATCGGAATACCAAGTCTCCTTAACTTCTGTGGTATCCAAAGCATCGAGCACACCTGCCAGCAAGCAATCAGATACTGACTGCTTTTCTCGAGCAATATAGTGTTCTGCACGAGCCATTGCCCGAGTTTGAAACGATTGTGCAATCGTCGTCATGGGTATTCTCCTAAAGCTGGAGGGGTAAAAAGTTCAGTCAGTGATAAGTACACAAACTACACCCGCCCGAACAATTTGGCAAGGTCTTGTTTTGATAAGGCAATAAACGTGGGGCGGCCATGGTTGCAGGTGGCGGCGGCGGGGGTGGCTTCCATGTGGCGGAGCAGCGCGTTTTGTTCCTCCAAGCTCAAACGGCGGTTGGCGCGGATACTACCATGGCAGGCCATGCGCGAGAGCACGGCGTCTTGCCGCGAGCTGAGGCTTTGCGTGGGTTTTAGGCCATGCACATCTTCCAGCACCTCGCGCACCAATTGGGTGGCATTGGGCTGCCCCAACAAGGCAGGCACGCTGCGCACCGCCACGGCGGTTTTGCCAAAGCCTTCTACCTCTAACCCCCATGTGGCCAGCACCTCGGCTTGCTCCAGCAATGCCGCCACATCGCCTTGGGGCAGCTCCACAATTTCGGGTATCAGCAGCGGCTGTGCCGCCACTTGGCCATGCGCCAATTGCGCTTTAAACTTCTCATACACAATGCGTTCATGCGCCGCGTGTTGGTCAACAATCACCGCACCATCAGCGGTTTCTGCCAGAATATACAGCCCATGAATTTGCCCTACAGCGGCACCAAGCGGGTGTGCCGTCGGTTCAACAGCCACGGCAGCCTCAACCCCCTTCAGCACCTTTTGCGGGGGTGTGGCACTGGCGGGCATAAAGGCAGGCTGGGTGGGCACATGGCTATCGCGTATGCCACTCGGCATGGCTTGCGGGGTATATTGCGGCACAATGCGTTGCAGCAACTCTTGCGTGGCGGCAGGGCTGGCCGCCAACTCGCCACCACTCAAAGCATGGCGCACGGCGGCGTGAATCAGCCCAAACACGTCTGCCCCATTGCGGAAGCGCACCTCCGCCTTGGCGGGGTGTACGTTCACATCCACCATGTCTACTGGCGCATTCAAAAACAACACGGTAAAGGGGTATTTCCCGTGGGGCATACGGTCGTGGTAGGCTTGGCGCAGCGCACTCACCAGCAAGCGGTCTTGCACGGGGCGACCATTCACAAACAAATACTGCCTGCGGTTGCTGGCCATATGGTACGTGGGCTGCGAGACAAACCCGCGCAACCCAAAGCCATCGCGCTCAAACCGCACGGGCACCGCGTGGGCAGCCATATCCTTGCCCAGCAAATGCAGCAAACGCGTGGTATCGTCGTCTAGCAAGGCCGCTTCGCTGCGGGGGATGTTGAGGCGTGTTTGGCCATCTACCGTCAACTCAAACGCCACCTGCGGGTGGGCTAAAGCCATGCGGGTGAGCACATCTTCCACCGCCTGCACTTCCGTGCGTTCCGTCTTTAAAAACTTACGGCGCGCGGGGGTGTTGTAGAACAACTCTTTCACCTCCACAATGCTGCCTTGGCCTAGGGCGGCAGGCGTTAACTTGCCTGTGCCATCCACCTGCCATGCCCCCTCACCGCCCCGTGCTTTGCTGGTGAAGGTAAAGTGGCTGACGGAAGCAATGCTCGGCAACGCCTCCCCCCTAAACCCAAAGGTGTGAATGGCAAACAAATCTTCGGTGGTTTGAATTTTGCTGGTGGCATGGCGCAAAATGGCTAAGGGAAGCTCCTCCTTCGGTATCCCTGCGCCATCGTCTTGCACCCGAATACGCGTGAGCCCTGCCCCTTCCAGCACCACCTGCACCCGTGTCGCACCCGCATCCAGCGCATTTTCCACCAGCTCTTTCACCGCACTGGCGGGGCGTTCCACCACCTCGCCCGCGGCAATTTGGTTGGCTAACGTTTCGGGCAAAATGTGAATTGGCATGGCGGCCAGCCTACAGCCAACAGCCTACAGCTGACAAACAAAACATTGATATCGCACACAAAGTATACTATCCACACCATCGCACCCCGTGCACCCGCGCAAGCGGCATCTCCCAACTTTTTATGGAGTTTATTATGACCAAACCAACCGCAGATCTGCTCGGCCAGATTGTGCTTAAAAGTGAAATTGCTCACATTACGCCCTTCGGTAACGGTAACAACCCCTTCAGCATTACACTCAAAAGCGGCAAAACCATCGCACCTTGGGCCAATCCCAACTCTCCAAAGGATGATCTTATCCGCCTGCGCCAAGTCCATACCGAGATTGTGGACTACCTAAACACCCGCACCGCCTGACACATAAGCCCCCGCCATTGGCGGGGGCTTATTGTGAGTGGCCAGCTACTTAAAAGCGCACTTGTCCCACCGCAATCACCGTGTCGGCATTCACGCCACGGGCACTTGCTTGGCGCAGGGCAATCAGCGGCACAAAGCCGTTGTTGTGCACATAATCCACACCCAGCGTCACGTTCGGGCAAATATCCATGCCAACCGAGATATTCTGCTGCTCAAAGCTGTGCCACTTGCTGGCATTGGGGCCTTGGGTGCTCACACTGGTGCCCACGGCCACAAACGCTGGCTTATTTAACACTTTGGCACGGTAGCGGCCTTGAATAGCGGTGGTAATCACCGGGTGGTCGCCCGCCTGCCAAGCGCGGAAAGTCCGCATATGCTCCACATGCACATCTACTTTTTTATAGGTCGCTTGGGCAAAAGCGCTCCACGCGGGGCTGTGGCGGCCGTTAATGCCGCGTTCTTCCGCCTGACGGGCACTGTCAGCCGTGTGGCTGGGGAAGCTGCTGTCGTAAATGGTGTCGTTCAAATACCCGCCACCAAAGCGCACCGAAAAATCGCTCGTCACACTCACCTGCTGGCTGGCATTCACGGCAAAGTTGCCCAACACATCGCTGTTATGGCCAAAGGCGGTGCGTTTTTGGCGCTTGCCCGTCATAGCCGTAGCCACCACATGGGTTTTGCCATTGTTGTAACCCACCATGGTTTGCACATCTTCGCTTTCTACTTGGAAGGCGTGGGCCGTGGCAGGCCGCGCAATGGTGGCATAGCCGGGTACATCGCCAAATGGCGTAGGCCCTTTGCCCACCGCCGCATACACGGGGGTTTTGGTGCGGTCGCCCACAATCACCCAAGCTTGGCTTAAGCGATATTCATTTTGGCCGGGGTAGGCCACGTCTGAATACTCGCCCTGTGCCACAGCCGTCACGGCATCGCCAAGTGGCACGGTGATGGTGCTGTTCACATATTGTAAAATCGATTTATGCCCCGTGGTATCGCCCTTATGCTGGGTGGGGAAACGGCCCAAGAATGGGAACTTGCCCGCTTTGCTGCTTTTTTCAGCCGCATAAAAACCTTCGGCCTGCGCGCTCACGGTCGCGTGGCAATCATTGTTCAACAACTTACTGGCGCGAGCATCCAGCACCACATCGGGCTTGTTGTTGGCCCCTGCTTGGCGGTCGTGAAAAACTTGGCTATAGGCCGCGTTGGTGCAAATGTGCTCGTCCTCCGCCTGCGCTACAGCAGCAAGCGAGGATAAAATAAGGCCCGTGGCCATGGCGTATGTATGTGTCATACCCCACATATAGGGCGGAAATTTTATTCCGCAAGCCCTGCTCTTTACTTTTACGCTTTCTGCAACGCCGCCAACGCTTTCAAGCTTTGTTGCTTGCTTTCTTCCACCGCAGGTTGGTCGAAGGGATTGATGCCCCAAATGGCAGCCGTCAGCACCGTTTCCAACATAAAGTGCATCAATATAGCGCCTAACGTTTGGGCGTTCAGTTTGGCTACCGTCAGGGTGCGCACAGGGTGCTTGCGGGCAGCCAAAGCGGCAACCGTCCCCTCGCCCATGGCTTGCTGCAACGTGCCCAAGTGTAGGCCGTTTAACGCAGGAACAAACGGGTTGGCAGGTACGGGAATTTCCTTACCCCACCCCGCTGAAAGCGGCAACAGCACCGTAAACAACTTATCGGCAGGGCCATCGAGGAACAACTGCTGAATACTGTGCTGGCTACCGGGTCCTACGGCGCCCACAGGTGTCGTTCCTTGGCCGTTTTTGCCCAAACTTTCGGCCCACAGTTGCTCAAACCACGCGGGCACAAAGCGGAAACTTTCGCCATAGCTATACAGCACCGTATTGGTTTTACCTTGGGTTTTGGCCAAAGCATGCAAAGCCGCCCCCATGGCAGGCGGGCAGCTGATGGGGTTTTCTAAAAATGTATTCATCACATGCCGCATACCCGTGTGGAAAGCAGGCACATCGACACCTTTCACAAGTGCCGCCAACACGCCTGTTTCACCGCTTACACTATACCGCCCACCCAACGCCGCATGGTGTGCCAAGGTAGGTATTTTATGATGTGCCGCAAATTGGCGCAGCGGGTTGTTTTTTTCCTCGGTCACCGCCACCCAATGGTTGGCCAGCTTTACTTTGGCGGTGGTATAGGCTTCGGCCAATAACAAAGCTTGCGCCATAGTTTCCAAGGTGCCGCCACTTTTGCTAATCACCACTACCCCTGTTTTATTCAGCGGCAGTTGGCTTAAAACTGATTCAACAGCAACAGGGTCAATATAATCCAGCAAGTGCAAGCGCGGCTGGCGCAGGTTGGCCGCATCCGCAAAGTGGGCAATCACCCGCGCCCCAAGGCTGCTGCCCCCCATGCCCAGCAACACCACATGCTCAAATTTTTCATGCCAGCCGCTTACCGCCCTCACCACTTCAGATTTGCTGTGCAAGGCACTGTTAAAGGTGGGGTGGGCATCATTCCCGACCTCCTCCACAAAGGTTTCAATGCGGCCTGCGGCAGCCAATAACAGGGCGGTTAAATCAGCCTCGGTGGCTTGTAAGGCTTTCAGGGCTAGGGCAAGGTTTTGGGTGTATAATGTGCTCATGCATTGGTTCTAGCCCAACGCCACACTTAATGCAATTTTTTCAAATCCAACTCGTCTAACAAATCGGCGGCAGGGCTGGCAAAATAATAGCCTTGGCCGTAATCTACGCCCATTTTTTGCAATTTATTGGCGGTGCCCACATGTTCCACCATTTCGGCTACTGTCATCATGCTTTTTTGTTTGGCCACATCGTGCAGGGCTTTCACAAAGGCATCATCATCGTCGCCCATGTGCAGGTTGCGCACAAACGAGCCGTCAATTTTAATATAATCCAGCGCCAAGTGCCGAATATAGTTAAACGACGAATATCCCACGCCGCAGTCATCAAGGGCAAAAGCCGCCCCTGCCTCTTTCATGCGGGCAATAAAGCGCCGTACTTGGGCCAAATCGCGCAGCAAGGCCGTTTCCGTAATTTCCAGCACCAAGGCCCCTACAGGCAAACCGCTGTTTTGCAGCTTCAGCGCCACTTGCTCCACAAACTGATCATTATCAAAGGTTTTGGCTGAAATATTCACCGATAACGTCACCAGCCGTTTTTGTTCGTGCCATTCTTGCAGTTTTTCAATAGCCCGCATGGCCACCAGCATGTCAATTTTGGGCACCAAACCAAAATCTTCTGCGGCGTGAATAAACTTGGCGGGGGTCACTAAGTTTCCCTCCGTATCCATCATGCGCACCAGCACTTCGTAAAACTGTTTATGGCCTTCATCATTCAGGGGCACAATGGGCTGGTAATGCAGCACCATGCGCTGTTTTTCATCGGTCAAACATTTCGAGAGAAAATCGACCCATTCCAAGTTCTGGGCCTTCACATTATCCAGCCCTTGGCCATCTTGGTGCACTTCCACACGGTTACGGCCTTTTTCTTTGGCGCGAGTCACAGCCCTTATGGCCTTGGTCAGCAATTCATCAGCCGTTTTGCCATGCAGCGGAAAACGCACCACGCCCATACTCACGTTGTAAGAAACAGTGCCCTTCTCCAACTGCATAGGCCGCGCCTGAATGGCCTGCACCAACCGTTCCACCCTAAAATCCACATCTTGCTTGGGCACATCGGGCAGCACCATGGCAAATTCATTACCGGCCGTGCGGCCCAAAATATCGCCCGTGCGCAAATTGTCTTGCAGGGTTTGGGTCAGGTGAACCAACAGCTTATCGCCCACCTCGTGCCCATGGCTCTCGTTAATATACGCAAAGTGGTCAATATCTAGCACCAGCAACACCCCGCTACGGTCTTCACGTTTGGCTAGCCTGCACAAGCGGCTCAATTCTTCAAACACGCGGCTGCGGTTAAACACCCCAGTAGCTTGGTCGCGGTTGGCCAAGTGGTACAATTGGTCAACCGAAGATTTCTCGCGCGACACATCACGCGCCAACCCTCTAAAGCCTGTCACCTTACCCTGCGCATTCACCACCGGCACGCCCGAAACCGCCCAGCACATGCGGGTGCCATAGGCATCGTAGCTCCAATAGTCCATATCGTGAAACGCTTTAGGGTTGCGCGACAATTCAGCAAAATCATCTTCAATGCGGTTTTTTTCTTCAGGCAAAAAGCAAACTGTGAATTCTCCGCCCCGCTCAGCCCCTTGGGCAGGGCGCTTGCGGCTAGAAGAAAACACAATTTTTAAATCAGCATCCACTTCCCACAGCCAATCGGCAAATTGGTCCGCCACATCGCGGAACCGCTGCTCAGCCGTATGGTGCTGCATCGCCAACTGCACATTTTGGCGCTGCAATTGGGCATAATCGGCCACCAAAGGCAGCATATCGGCCAGCATTTGGCTGTTGAGTTCTACATAAGGCAAAAAGTGTTTATAGCCCAACTCGCGGCAGCTACTCATCACGCCGCGGTCGTCCGTCAGCACCACCAAGGGCAGCGTTACCTGTTCATCACGCAGGGTTTTCAAAGCGTTCAGCCACACCGCCTGCACCTCAGGCAAGTGCAGTATCACGGCACTTACTTGGGCAGCCGTATCACGCGCAGCCGCCAAAAATAACTCAGGAGAAGTCACATCCACCATAGGCGCCGATGACAGCGCTGAGCCGATTGCCCGAATAAACATATGCACACGGCCAATGGCGGCCTCTGTGCCGGCAATCATCATTGGCTGACGTTTCAGGTCAGGCGTCTCCACTCCCATACATCCTTATGTGGCTGCGTTCTTGTTATTTGTCAGACAAAGCTGACAGCGCTTTTTTTAAGCTCCGTCTAGCATACCCATTTTTAGCCCTCCCTACCAGAACTTACAGCAGCTCTCCACAAAAAAACCAGCCCCCGTGGGGGCTGGCAGTTCAGCTGGCGTGGCTGGCGGCACCATTGGCCTTTTTAGGCGCGGTCACCTTTTTATTTGCCACAGGCTTGGGCATGGGCTTCTTCTTAGCCTTAGGCGCAGGCAAGTACTTGGCCACAAAGCGCGGCAATAGCTCACTCAAGTGCCGAAGGTCAGTAGCCGACAAATCAGCCAACTGCTGCCTATCATCGCATGTCACCACATACAGGCCATACTCATCTTTCATCACGCCGAAAGACGAGTCACCCACAACAAGCGTTTCCAGCTCTATGGCAGGCGCCACTTTGCGCTGCTTGGCGGTGAGACAGCTGGTAAACTGTACGCCACACCTTGTCATGGCGTTTTCAAACACGCCAATCAGCTGAAGAAACTGAGCAAACGTCAGATTTTCTTCGCCAAGCCCCTCCAACCTACATTCCATCTCCCTATCAGGCTGAGGGACAAACGTCAGTTGCGTGCCATCAATCTCCACGCCGAAACTACGGCCAATATACTTTTTCTTGGCCTCAGCCAGCGCGGCTTGCAAAGTGCAATGGTACGCCAACCATTCGTCATGGCTTCCCTTTGGAAACTCCAGCTCTTCGGTGCGACCGCAGGCCCCCTCCACCTTTATGATGAAGGCACGCTCAGACTCACCAAAGTGCAATTTCAAATTCCCAATTTCAACAACAGCAAAATGCTCTGCCATCGGGTTTCTCCATCGTTGAGGATGAAACAAGTTAAGATGTTGCGGGCAAAGCCCCAACAACCTCTCTTTACTTTTTTGCATACAAAATGTCAAGCTTTCTATTTGCGTGCATCTTGCTATACTCGGCCCATGTTTAAACTTGGCCCCTATACCATCACCCTCACCCCCCGCGGCTGGCTGGCCGTGGGCGCAGGGTTGTTGGCAGCTCTGGTATTGCTGGTGCTGGCGTGGGCGCTCGGCCTTGTGGCCATTATCCTCACCTTTGCCCTTACCCTGCTTAACGCCCTATGGCTGTTGGTGCTGTGGGTGGCGGGGCAATTGGGCCTTCTTACCGCCATCGGCTGGGTTATTGCGCAAATCACTGCCATTTGGAGCCTTGTGTTTGGCTGGTTTGCCAGCACATGGCTCGGCAACCTGTTGCTCCCTATTTACGGCTACATTGCACCTCTGGTGGGCAAAGTCAGCCCGCTGATTACCATGACCAAATGGGGTAAAACCCTCTGGGCCAAAGCGCAAGACTATTGGCAACAAAGCCGTAAACAAGGCCAAAAAGCACTCACGCAAGCCACAGGCAAGCCTCACTCTTCCGCGTCAAAAGGCTCAGGTTCACCAAAATCTTCGGGCCCAAACAAAGGCACCTCTGCGGGTAAATCCAAAGTCTCTTCAGCCAAATAGCCCTCTTTGCGGGCTAACATATCGGCAACGGTAGGCATCACCCCCACCTGAATCCCATTCAAACGCACATCGCCATTATCGAACACCGCATTATACACAAATGGGGGCTTGGTGTTTCTGTCGCCCTTCACCTGCACCAAACCAAGGCTGCGCGATAAATCTTGCGTACCCAGCACAAAACTGACGCGCAAGGCATCGTCCAGCACCTCGCGTGCGCTCACACTCAAAGCCAACTCACCCTGCAAGCGGCCGCGGCGGTCTAGCTTCACTTTGCCTTCGGTCAACAAACTTTTTTCTCCAGCCCGCATGCTGCCTTCCAATATGTGCAGCTGTGTGCCTTGCGCCTGCCATGTGCGCAGCAACCCCTGCCACACAGCCAAACGCTCGGCTTGCGTCATCGCCGTCAGCACGGGCATCAGCTGCGGCAAGCTGGCCATATTGGGCATATCGGCCTGAACCGATACATTATCCAACAACCCCCTCTCCCAACCTATGCGGTGCAAAGAAGCATCCACCTGTGCCACCCCATTCTGCCATGCCAGCAACGCATCACCACTGGCGGCTTGGCCCAATGTTTGATTGCCCTGCGTAAGGGTCAACTTTTCCCATGCCACCTGAGTTTTACCCGTTTCTGGCAAAATATGGATACTCACCCCCTGTGCCGCCAACTGATACTGCGCCAACACCTTACTGTGATGCCGCACCGTCGCCGTCACTTTCCCCTGCAACATCAACGCACTCCGCCGTGTATTTAAAAATCCGCCTTCATAATCCAATGCGGGTATAGCCACTTCTAACACCCGCCCTGCCGCATCAGGCGTGCTGGTAAACACCACCTGCTGCAAGCGCAATTTCACTTTCAAGGCATCAGGCTCTGCCTTCATTTCCCCCACATTTACGGCACCACCCAACCATTCGCCTAACACCAGCGGCACCTGTTGCTGCGCCCGTTGTGTGGCAAAATACCAGCCGTAATACCCCCCTCCCGCCAATAAGGCGCACGCCACCACAAAGGCCAGAATAATCCGTAACATCAATTACTTCACACTTTCCACACTTGGGCCAATCATGGTTTCTGGCCGCACCACACGGTCAAAGGTTTCACCGTCCAACAAGCCCAATTCCATGGCAGCCGCGCGCAAGGTGGCGCCTGTGGCATGGGCATGTTTGGCAATTTTGGCCGCATTATCATAGCCCACATGGGGGTTGAGTGCCGTCACCAACATCAGTGATTCATTCAACAACATCTCAATCCGCGCGCGGTTGGCCTCAATACCCTCTACACAATTTTCACGGAAGCTGACGCATGCATCGGTCAACAACCGGCAACTGTGCAGAAAATTATGAATAATCAGCGGCTTAAACACGTTCAACTCAAAGTGTCCTTGCATGGCGCCAATAGCAATGGCAGTGTCATTCCCCATCACCTGCGCACACACCATGGTCATGGCTTCGGGCTGGGTGGGGTTCACTTTTCCGGGCATAATAGAACTGCCGGGTTCATTACTCGGCAAACTAATTTCGCCAATGCCGCACCGTGGGCCACTGGCCAGCAAGCGCGTATCGTTGGCAATTTTCATACACGCCACCGCCACAGTTTTTAAGGCACCACTGGCGGCCACAAAGGCATCGTGTGCAGCTAAGCCGGCAAATTTATTCTCAGCCTCTTTAAACTCTTGGTCGGTTAAACGGCTTACTTCCACCGCTACCCGTTTGCCAAACTCAGGGTGCGTATTTAGCCCCGTGCCCACAGCTGTACCGCCAATAGGCAGGCTGCACAACGCCGGCACCGCCTGCTCCACCCCATGCAAAGTAGCCGAAAGCTGCGCCGCATACCCGCTAAACTCTTGCCCCAAAGTGAGCGGTGTCGCATCTTGCAAATGGGTGCGCCCAATTTTGACAATATGTCGAAACTCCTCGGCCTTATCCGCAAATGCATCACGCAGTTGCGTCATGGCGGGCAACACATCTTCCACCAACGCTTGCACGGCGGCAATATGCATCGCCGTAGGGAAAGTATCGTTGGAAGATTGTCCCTTGTTCACATGGTCATTCGGGTGCACAGGTTTTTTACTGCCTCGCACGCCGCCCAGCAGTTCAATGGCGCGGTTCGAAATCACCTCGTTCAAGTTCATATTCGTTTGTGTGCCGCTGCCCGTTTGCCAAACTTTCAGGGGGAACTGATCGGCCCACTTGCCGCGCATAATTTCATCAGCCGCTTTAGCAATGGCGTCGGCCACAGGGCGCTCCAGCAAGCCTAAGTCGGCATTCACTGTGGCACACGCACGCTTCAGCACCGCATAGGCTTTAATAAACGGCGGCGTAAATACATCAGCGCCAATTTTAAAATTTTCTAAGCTACGCTGCGTTTGGGCACCCCACAAGGCGCCACTTGGCACAGCCACTTGGCCCATAGTGTCGCTTTCCATGCGCGTGTCATTCCCAACAGGGGCTGAAACCACCGTCACCGCTTGCTGCTTGGCCATCAATTCTCTCCTTGTTTTGCAGAGAGTGTAGCCCGTTCTCAGCCTGTCGCCAAGCCCCTAACCTATAAATGCAGCATCAGCCACACACGCATTGAACACCTCGCCAAAGCCATTAAAATTAGTGCGCATGGGTTGGCCATAGGCGCCCATTTGGCCAATTTCCAGCCAATCACCCGCCTGCACATTCTCGGGCAACGCAAACGGCCCCGCCATGGCGTCCAAGCTATCGCAGGTTGGGCCATAAAAACTGAATTTTCCAGCCGCCCCTGTCAGCAGCTTACCACCGCGCCACACGCGCACAGGGTAGCGCCAACCCAGCGCCTTGCCTGCATCAAACAAACTGCCATAAGTCCCATCGTTCAAATACAAAAACTGGCCTTTGCGCAGCTCCACCCGCGTCAGCAAACTGCCGCTGGTGACCACCATAGCGCGGCCGGGTTCAGCCCATAATTTTGCCGCTTTCAGGTGCGGATAATGGCTCACCGCCTGCTTCACCACCGCCGCATAATCTTCCAATGCAGGCGCAGGCATATCAGGGTAGGCGGCGGCAAAACCACCACCAATATCCAAAATATCCAGCTCCACCCCAGCGCGTTCCACCACTTGGGCGGCGGTGGCAATGGCGGCCGCAAAATCGTGCACATTGTCGCACTGGCTGCCCACATGAAAACTCAGGCCAACCTTCGGCGCACTCACCCCACACTCTGCCAACAACGCAGCAGCACCTTCGGCATCAATCCCAAATTTGCTCGAAAGCTCTAATTTGGCACTGCCCTCCGCCACCGCCAAGCGCACCACCAAGGTTAAATCTTTCGCACCACCAGTCGCCTCTCCAATTTTCGCCAACTCTTGCGCGTCATCCAACGCAAAAATACGCACGCCATAATTATGGTAAGCCTCAGCAATGGCGTGCACACTTTTTACGGGGTGCATAAACGCCAACATAGCCTGCGGGCACACTTGCCGCACGGCTATAATTTCCGCCACACTCGCCACATCAAACGCCCGCACACCCGCTGCCCACAAGCCTTGCAGCACTTCGGGGGCTGGGTTGGCTTTCACGGCATACAGCACTTGGCCGCGCATATTTTTCTCGAATACTTTCAAAAATTGACGCGCTGTTTTGCGCAATACTTCAGGACGAAACAGGTGTGCGGGCACCTCAGGCTGCACCGCCTGCAAAAAACTCCCCGCATGGGCATAAATTTTTTCAACATCATTTGGCTGATTTTGCATCTGACCATGCGCTTGCACTTTGGCCCACGCAGGGCGCAACTCCATATCGCTCATATACGTACCGACCTTCCAACAAGAGTGCGTTTTTGTTCCGCACCACGGTTAATAGGGACGTTCTGTCGTAGCATAACCTGCAAGAGCAGTCTGGAGATGCGGGAGAAGCCTTATTCTCACCGCCCCGACTGTGCACCCAGGGGCCATCGGCACGTGCCGAACGTCATAGACAAACACATCATATAAAGCATTTTTGCGCAGGCGCAATAAAAAATATACGGCGGGGGATATTTTCTTATCCCCCTGTGCAAAAATCAGCACAGCCTAGGGTTACCCCGCCTGCTCTACCGCTGCCAAAAATTGCTTCAACCGCGCCGTTTTGGGCTTATCCAATATGGCCGCCGTCCCCTGCTCCACAATTTTGCCTGCATCCATAAATAATAC
>JBAQUW010000071.1:0-11932 GCA_049297755.1 Alphaproteobacteria bacterium | reverse complement strand
CTGCGTGACACACCCCCAGCTGGCTTATTTGTTGCGCGCTGCCGCTAAAGAGCACCAAGGTGGTGAACGCTTGGGGGCGGCATTAAGCCGCATGCCATTCCGCAGTTCGTTTGTGAATGCAGTAACCGCTGGCGAGCAAACGGGTGAAATTGCCGCGCGGGTGGAAGAGCTGCAAGAGCCGTATCGGGTTGAAATGGAGCGTTACATTGATATGACGGTGGGTACGCTGAAATTTGTGGTGATGACGATTTTACTTCCGTTCTTTATTGTGAGTACTTATACCAGTCTGGTAGGGCCCATTTTTGCCCTGATGGAGTATAGCTGATGGCCATTGTTCTTTTTTCCTCTCACGGCATCCATTACGCAGGTGGTGGGAGCAAGAATATTCAAGCCATTTATGTGCCAACGGCTGATAAATTGCGTGTGTTGACAGACTTAAGTGGCGATAAACCAACCGAAATTGCCGAGCGTTATGGCGCCAAAGACAAACAACCCCTGTGGCGGAGCTATAATAGCCGCGTGACGGTTTATGGCATATTGCCTGATGAATTGGCTGATAAGCGGGAAGAAGTGTCAGTTTATCTGGCGCAAGACTTTATTCCACAAGGGCAAGATGGATTTTTCTTTGTTTTAGGCCAAGAGTGGATTGTGCATGGCTTGCGTAGCCGGAATGATGAAGGTGTGGTGGAGTGGGGGGTCTCGCGCATTGAGGTGACAGGCCAAGAAAGCGTGAAGGTTTTGCTGGGATTGCTTTCTGAGCGGATGTTGGCAGGCGCTGATGAGACGTATGGCGTAGCCGTGAGTGGGAATGATAAAGCGTTAGAAGAGCTTAAAAT
This sequence comes from Alphaproteobacteria bacterium, assembly GCA_049297755.1. Lineage (GTDB taxonomy): Bacteria > Pseudomonadota > Alphaproteobacteria > UBA2136 > JAPPOO01 > JBAQUW01. Next base: position 11,096 of record JBAQUW010000071.1, on the reverse strand, counting down.
TGAACTGAAGCCGTATCATATTAAAGTGGAACGGTTGGAAACTCTCAAGCCAGTAAAGGGTATTAAACCTTTGTATCAACAGAAAAATTTTAGTTTTTGGATGTTGGTCACAGCATCGCTGGCACTTTTGTTGGTGATAGGGGCTGCGTTGTACTGGGGCGTCAATAACCGTGCGCGGGTGTCAAAAGATGAAGCAGTGGAAGCAGAACAGCTTAAAATTCAAAGCATTGAGCTGAATAAACGCATTGGCGATATTCGTAACCCCAAAGATATTTTATCACGCATGTCTAAATCGATGAGTTTGCCACCCTCGTCGTTGCTTAACTCTGCTGCGGCCGCAGGCAAAGCTATGGGCACACTGGCACGAATTACTTTTAAAGTGGAAGATGAGGCGGATATTCAAAGAATAGAGAACGAAAAGTTTATTGTGGTCGATGTGTTTCTCAAGAATGTCACCAACACGTATTTGGTGGACCAAGAAAAATTAGCCACATCGCTGTTAGAAGATATGCCATGGATTAAGAATGTAAAATATGTATCACAAGGCGTAAACCGTGTTGATGAAGCATGGCTTCAATTGACGATGAGGGTGGAATAACCATGAAGCGTCAAAGTTTCCGCAATTTCTGGCTCATCTCCATTTTAACCCTGTTGGCTTCGGCATGGTTTTTATTTGATAGAGCTCAAAATGAACTGATGCTGGCTGAATATGCCGATGCCAATTTGCTGGAGCTGAAACGTGAACGCCGCAATATGGAAACGCTGGCACAAGACCTTGCGCGGTTAGATAAGCTGACCATTGATAGTAAGTCTGCCACCCGCTTGGGCATTTTAAGGCACTTGGATTTGGAAGATAAGGACTATGACTTTAAGCTCGGCTCAAGCCAAGATGTACAAGTAGGCGCAGCCATTTTAACCATTCGGGGCTTCGATTTAAAGGCGAATCTTCCCTATGCGGAAGCCTTGCAAGTGATTGATGTGCTGCAAGCCAACCCTAAAGTGGTTTTATATGAATATGCACTCACGGGCGTGAATGAAGGTGAGATGCTGTATGGCGATATGGTGAAGCTTTCAACCAGAGGGGCATTATATGGGCTTCAAAAAAATGCAGAATAAATTTTTATGGGTGCTGGTATTTGCAAGCTTAAGCCTGAGCGTTCATGCGCAAGAAGTGCTGTGGTCGGTTGATAATTCAGACGAATCTGAAATTGTGCCTCTCTACGAAGGTCAAAACAACCCCTTTTTCACCTATGCGAAACCACCCGAAGTTAAAGCACAGGAAGTAGAAGAGGCAAAAGATGCCGCAGAGCTAGAGCGTCAGCGCATCAATAATGCCGCTGGGCAAATTCTTCAGCGTATTCGCGCTCAGCTCGATTCTGGGCAATTTAGCTCTCCTCAAGTTTATGGGCTGAAAATTGATGGTTACTTAAAAAGTGCCACGGGAGAGCCTAAGGTTTTGATAAAAAATGAATGGAAGGGAGTGGGGGATCTGATCAGTGTTGCTACACAGGTAGCAGATAAAGTAAGTGGGTTGTTGGCAGAGCTGAGTGTGTATAGTCCAACGGCTGCAGAAAAAATGGCAGATGAAGTAGAAGAGAAGGTGAAATTTATCAATTCATATGAACTGCGTCTTTATAAGATCAATAGTCAGCAAATTGAATTGAAAGATTCAGAAGGAAAAATCTTTGTTATTGCCTATTCTCAAAATTAGTGGGTATTCACATAAGGTAAAGGGAAAGGAGCCTCTGCTATGCAAACAATGCTGTTGATGGGGATGTTCCTGTTTGTGTCATCTCTCATGTTTGGTTTGGTTGGCGGCACAGCGCTCAGCTCTATGCGGTTGATTGATATGCAGGTGGCTGATACAAAAGAGTACTTTAAAAAGGTTGAAAAGCTAATCAACGAGTATTGGCTTAACGATGCGGTGATGATTCCTACCCAAGCTAGCCCAGTAGAGTATTTAAGAAACACGATGGTGCGCAAAGGCGCCAATTGGGCATGGGGCAATGCCGATAAAGATCCTTGGGGAAATCCCCTTTTTGTTTTAACGAGTTATCAAGACCATCCCTTGCGGGCCGATTCCTCAACTTCGCCGGCCATTGTGGTATCCCCAAAAGCGATGGTGATGGTATTGGCCTCTCCTGGCCCTAATGGCACTTATGGGCCTGCCTTGCAAGCGCAATTGAATGCGTTAAGTAGTTCGTCCTCTATTGAGACGATGATGCGGGTTGAAGCTGACCCTGAAACGGACGATATCGTGCATACGTTCAACACCCGCCGTGCGTTAGAAGAGCGTTGGAATAAAGTAGAATGGAACATGCGCCAATTGCTCTATATTGCACAGTATCGCTATACGCAAATGTATCAAAATGCGTCGTTTAAATCTTCTTTAGAAAGCTATGCGGCTGGTCAATATGGGACATATTTCTCTGGGCAAAATTTAGATTTGATTAATTGTACTTTGCTGAATACCAGTTCGCAAAATATCCAAAGTTTTTACAGTGGAGGTACGCTGACTTTGCCTACCACGGGCCAATTATCGGGTTGTGATGCTTTAGCTACCCAAACAGCGCTAGAAATTTGGAAAAAAAGCGCTGCCATTGCCAGTGCGCCAGATGTAAACAATTTGTTGGATGTCGATGATGCTGCCACCAGCGAATTTGTGAGGTTTATTACAGCAACCAATAATGCCAATACCATCATGACACTGCAGGCCAGTGCCTTAAAAAGTGATGCAGCTAACCTTGTGGCCGATGTGATGAGATTGAGTGTTGATAAGCCTGCTTCAGCAGGCGCAACTTGGGCTTGGAAAAATAGTGCTGGGCAATTTCATTTTCATCTCGATAGTGACGATTAATCAAGATAAAGTAATCATATGACCGCACATTCAATCCAAAAAGGTTTCTCCATCGCAGAAGTGGTAATGGTGGTTGCTGTGCTGGCAGTGCTGGTGGGTATGATTATTTCCCCCATTCAAACCTTTATTACCAAGCAGAAAAAACAACAGGAAGAAAACCAAATTACAGAAATAACCAAAGCGATTGAGGTTTTTGCCGACCGTTATGGTGCCTTGCCCGATGATAACGCAGCCAACAATGGTTTTTGTGATGCGGATTTGGACGCTTCTGGCCAAAGCACATGGTACGAATGTTTATCAGCAGTCTCTAGCCTATCTGGAGACCAAATTCGTTTTGATACTTGGGGCAATGAACGGCGCTATGTCCATTATCAAAGTACAGGTGAAATTCTTTTTGGCACCGCTGTACCTATGCATTACGCCACTATTTTCGGCCGTGGGGCGAACATGACGGCAGAGGCAGGGACAGATATCCCAACGCAAGTGATAACGGGCGATGTGTTCCGTGAGTTTAAAGTAGCAACCGATACCGCTTGGTGGGCTAACCAAGCTAGCCCAGAAACCAATTTTAGAAATCTGAACGCCGTAGGTGATGATGACCTGATTAAATATACCGACCGTGGCTTAAAAACCGAGAAATATAATGAAACATTGAATCGGTTGAATAAGATATCGGAGGCTTTGGCCACTTATGCCAACACAAAGTATTTGCAGGCTATTATTGCGGTGGAGGCCAATGCGGCAAAAAAAGTATTCTACCCGCCAGCGCGTGATACAGGGAGTGGCGCAACCGCCGATAGTATCGCCAATTATGGCACAGGAGCGGTTTCTGACGGTGCTACCTATGCCTTTTCGGTCAGTAATCGGGTGGAAAACCGCGGGGGTACGCTTGCCTTAGAGCAATCACGTTACGACGATATGGTGAAACTGATGCGACTGCTCGGGCTGCCCGATAGCTATTGTTGCAATGCTATGTTGAGAAATACCTTTGATAATGATTTAGAACGCGCCTTTTTCTATTATTCTAACCCGTTGGTGAAAGTGGGTGGTTCTTGCGCAAGTTCGCGGGCTAAGGTGTCTGATTCTGCGCCCCGCTATTTGCCTGCGCGCCTCACCATTGCAGCAGATACGTGCGGCTAATGGGCGCGTATTCTCTTTTGCGGCGTGGCTTTACACTGGTAGAAACGGTGATTACAGTGGCGGTATTGGCGCTATTGGTAGGGTTATCTACACCCCCTGTGATTGAATTTTTTATTAAATATAAAAACCGTCAAGAACAAATCACGCTCACTATCATTCAAAAAAATTTGGATGACTTCGCTCAACTTTATAACCGTGTGCCCGATGACAATGCGGCCAATAATAGTTTTTGTGGCTCTGTTGATACCAATTATGACACCAATACACAAAACGATTGGTACGAATGTTTGGCCGCGCATTCACAGTTATCGGTGCGTGCCATTGCGCTGGATACTTGGGGGCGCGCGCGTGTGTATGTCGCCCGTGCGCTTACAGAGAATGTGTTAAATGTGACCACCACCATTTATTACGCCACTGTCCACAGCGTGGGCTCGGACCGTTTGGCGAGTAATATCCTTAAAAAAGGTGGCACCACCATTAATGGTTTGGCTGTTTCCTCTGGAGCTTTTTTGCCGACAACCCACGCCAATTGGTGGGCGAGAAATGCGAGTGTTGCCACGGTAGCCGAACAGTTTGAAGAGTTGCAAGCCGGCGGCGATGATCATCTGCTCAAATATACCGATTTATTAAACAAAGTCGAAAAATATAGCCAAACCTCTCAGCGCATTCAAGATATTGGGCGTGCTTTACAGGCTTATGCGGATAGGTATTCTTACCTTGCCAGCATCACTTTGCCCACTTATAACGAATTTGTTTATTATCCGCCGTCTTACGAGGCCAATACCGTAGCGGCGCCCTATTACACGGCGTCGTCCGATAGTTTTGCCCGTCACGATGCCTCAGTACGCAGCGATTTGGCCACTTATGGGACTACGGTGGTGGAAAACCGCGACTCTAATGCTGCCCAAAAACAAGACAGACGCAGTGATATGATTGCCCTGATGCGTGCCATTGGCTTGCCCGATGAATACTGTTGCAATGCCTTGGTGAAAGACCCCGATGCCTCGCCCACCGCCGACCAAACCCAAGAGCGGCCATTCTTCTATTATTCTAACCCACGGCCGATGACGTATGTCTCTGGCGCATCCTATTGCAATGCCCGCCCATTGACTGGCTCCTTCTTTCCTGCTGTGGTCACCATTGCTGCGCGCGCGTGTAACTGATGGCGTGGTGGGACTCTTTTGTTGTGGTGCATGCAGCCTTGCCATGGCTGATGTGGGTGTGGATTGTGGTATTCGGCGGCGTGTTCGGGTCATTTTTCACCTGTATGGTGTATCGGGTGCCACGGGCACTGTCGCTGCGGTATCCGCCTAGCCAATGCCCGCAATGCAAAACGCTGTTGGGTGTGCCCGATTTATTGCCTATTCTTTCTTGGTTGTGGTTTTGGGGGCGTTGTCGGCATTGCCAGTGCCCTATTGCGTTCAGATATTTAGCCATTGAATTCGTCACCATTGCCTTGGGCTTGCTGGCATGGTTAGCCGTGGGGCAACAGCTGCAATTGTTAGGTTTTGTGCCCTTGGTGTGGGCAGCAGAAGGGGTGGTGCTGGTGGCTGTGGCAAAACTGTTGCATAAGCATCACCCAAAGTAGGTACGAAGTCTGTCATTTAACCTCTTGCGCTTGGGGTTTTGTGACTTTTCCCGCACAATGACGGGGTGATGACCTATGCGCAACGTAACCGCAACTGGATGCTGGCCTTGGCTGCGGCCACCAGCCTCACGGCGTGTGTGCGCAACGCCGAGCCTGTGGTTTCGGCCTATCAACCCAGCCCGCGCGAAGTGTCAGTCATGGGCGCCCCAACGGCGGGCGATTACCCAGCAGCCATGCGTGGTATGGAATCTACAGCAGAAGAAGGCCTGACACTGGTTAAAAAGAATTTAGGTGTGATTGAAACAGGTAAAATTTATCTGCGCCGCCAAAAAGCTTATGTGCCACCGCCAGCACCTGAAGCATTGGAAGCCAAGATTGAACGGGTGGTGGCCACGCGCCTCACCGATGCCGAGCAACGCTTGAAAAGCTATACCGATAGCCAAGTGGGCCTGACTGCTGAGCAAGTGGCCGCAAAAAACGAAGCCTTTACCGCCAGCATGGTGGCGCAAAAATCGGGCGAAACCCAAGCAGCGCTGGATAAAGCCCATGCCGAGTTGATGGCCGAAGTGCAAAACCTGAAAGCGCAAGATGTGGCAGCGCTGGCCGAAGCTGATAAACGCCTTGCTGCCGCAGCCATTGAGCTGGATAAAGTGCGCGTAGCCACCCAATTGGCAGAAGAACGCGCCAAGCTGTACGCTGCCGAGCAAACGCTGGCTGTGAAAAAAGACGCCGAATCTGCCCAAAAAGCTGCACTCTTGGCTGAGGAACGCTCCAAACTTTACGCCGCCGAGCAAAGTTTAGCCGTAAAGAAAGATGCTGAAACCGCTTTGAAAGAGGCAGCCTTAGGTGAAGAACGCGCCAAAACTTATGCCATGCAACAAGCGGCTGTGGCCCAGCGCGATGCTTTGCTGGCCCAACAAAAAGCCGAATTGTCGAATCAGTCATCTATGGCGGCTATTCAGCGTACGCAAGACGCACTGGTGAATGCCGTTGCAGGCTTGCGTGAAGGCGATCGTGCCGTGTTGGCGCAGGTCGAGCAAAAGGCAGAAGCCAATTACCGCACAGCACAGCTTGAGATGGTGGCATTGAAGTCAGAAAATCAGTTGAGCGAAGAGCGCGCCAAACGCTACGCAGCCGAGCAAGATGTGTTGCTGGGGCGCGATGTGAGCGCCGCTGCCCAAAAAGCCCGTGCAGAATACCAAGCCAGCGTGTTGGCTGCCGAAGAAAAATTAGCCGCAACAACCTTGGAATTGGAAAAATTGCGTGGTGAAACAGCCTTGTCTGAACAACGCGCCAAATTATATGCCGCCGAGCAAGGCTTAGTTGCCCGCCAAACCGCAGAATCGCTGCAAAAAGATATGGCCACCAGCGAACAACGCGCCAAAACTTATGCCGCCGAGCAAGCCGCCGTAGCACAGCGTGATGCCTTATTGGCGCAACAAAACGTCAGCGCCGAAAGCCAAAAATCGGCCATTGCCCTGCAACGCACGCACGATGCTTTGGTGAATGCTGTGGCCAGTTTGCGCGAGAACCAGCGTGCGGGTGATGCCGATATTTTGGCAGCCACCGAGCAAAAACTGGCCGCCACCAACGTGGAATTGGAAAAATTACGCCTTACTGCCCAATTGGGTGAAGAACGCGCCAAGCGCTACGCGGCCGAGCAAGTACACATTATCTGGAAAGACAACCAAGATGTGCGCAAGCAGGCGGAACTTGCAGAAAATCGCGCCAAACTTTATGCGGCTGAACGCAGTTTAGACGCCGTGAAACTGGCTGAATCGGCGCAAGGTGCTGCTCGTATGGCGGAAGAGCGCAGCAAACGCTTTGCTATGGAATCGGAGCAACGCAGCAAAGATTACACCATTGCCCAAGTGGCTTTGGCGCAAACCGCCTTGGCAGACTTGAAAACGCAAACCGCCGAAGCTGTGGCCAAGTTGCAAGTGCAAGCCAAGTCTGATGTGGCTGAGTTAGAACTGCGTACCGCCGAAGCAGATAAAGCCACCCGTGCAGCAGCTGATGCCAAAGCCGCCGATATTGAAAAACGTTTGCAAGCTTATGCCGAGAAAAAAGCGCAAGACGTGCTGCAAGCCAGCACGGCCAGCTTAGCGAATAGCGAAGAGCGCATGGCCGAGCTGGTGGTGGCATCGCGCTTAAGCCCCGATGAGATTCGGGCCATTGCCGAAACCACGTTGAGCGATTCCTCCGACACCATTCGGGCCATGACCCTGCAAACCTTGGCCGATTCGGGTGGGTATATTAAAACCGTGGCGCGTGAGGCGGTGCAAGATGAGACCGACCCCACCATGCGCAATGCCTTGGCCGATGCCGCCAAAAAAGCGATTTTGGATGAAAATGGCAATGTGGCCTTTGCCATACGCCGTATGGTGAAAGACGAGCTGAAGGATAACAGCAAGTGGGCCAGCAACAGCATGACGTCGAACGACGGCATCATGATTTCCAGCACCAATATTATTGTGGGTGCGTTGACCGAGCCAGGTGAAACCGGCGAAGTGGGGCGCGAAACTAAAGTTGAAGAACAATACGCCATGGCCCAAGCCCCCCGCCACCGCAGCGATTGGGTGAATATCCGTGACTACCATGTGGTGGTGCACGATGAAGACGAAACCCTGCAAAATATGCTGATGCGCGTGGTGAAAAAGGCCGAGCCTTTTACAGGCCCATGGGAAGTGAAATGGAAAATCAGCCAACAAAACCAAGATATTCTGCAAGAGCGCTTTAGCTTGGATGCCGAAACCACCTTTGAACAATTTGCCAGCTATTTGGCGCAATATCTGTTCAACAGCCGTGGCGTGCAGCTCAATTTTAATATGTTCGATAGCGAACGCGTATTGGTGGTGAGCGATGAATAAGTTCTACCCCCTTGGCTTGCTCGCGTTACTGGCAGGCTGTAGCCATGCGCCAGAACGCGAATTGTTGAAAGGCCAGCCCTTTATTGGCGCCGCCGCAGGCAACAATGGCGTGGTGATGGCAGAATCGCGCATGGGCATGATGGCGGGCGATGTAGGTACGTTGCACCAAACCAGCTGCGATGACGCGGGCGTAGGCGTTCAAGTGCACACCAACAGCGGCGATAAAACCTATGCCTTTGATACCGCAGGCGAGCCCTGTGGCCCTGCACAAGTGATGTTTGATGGCCGCAGTGCCGCCGACCGCCGCGCGCCACCTCCAGGCATTCATGTGGCCTTTGCCGATAAGTTGGGCGGCATTCCTGCGGAAACCGATGCCCCGCCCATGATCCGCATTGATATGGACGCTAACCCCAACCCTTCTGGCATGCCCGATAGCTTTGCCGCCATGGGCGAACCTGCGCGTATTGCCTACACCGAAAGCAACGAAGGGCCAGATTTAGAAGCCACCCTCAAACGTTGGAGCGTGCAAACCGAAGCCGAGCGCGATGCCGCAGGCAGCCGCGAACTCTCCCGCCTGTCTACCGGCCAAGTGCTGCAAGAACATCAGGCCACCATTATGGAATTGCAATCGCGCCTGAACGACAAAGTGGCGCAACTGGAACTGACCCAGCAAGACCGTTTGGCGGCAAAAATAGAGGCCGATAAACTCCGCGCTGGCGCCCAAATTGAAAGCGCTGCCGCCGACCAACAGGCCGCCAAATTGCAGGCCGAATTGCTGGAAGCCCGCCGCCGCTTGGCCGATGTGCAGCACCGCAACCAAACCATTGCCCATGCCAGCGAAACCGAGCGCAAACAGTACGAATTTCGCCTGAAACAATTGCAGGCCGACTTAGACGTGGCTGAACAGCGCGCCGACAAAAACCGCCAAGCCATGGTGCTGGAAGCCGCTAAAAAAATTGCCGAAGCTGAACGCTTGGCCTTTGCCGCCCGCTTGGCCGAGAAAGACGCCATGGAGCGCGAAGCCGCCCGCAAAAAGGCCGAAGGCGATATGCTGATGGAACGCGCCCTGCAAATGAAGCAAGGCCAAACCGTGGTAGTACCAGGCTTGGCCGACCAAATTGGCCGCGACGTGAACCCCTTGCCCATAGACTTAGCCGACGTGCCCGTGGTGGTGAATGCCGACAATGTGCCGCTGAATAAAATTATGGAAAAAATGTTTGTCGATGCCACCCCGCTCATCGGCAAATGGCGCGTGACATGGCAACTGACCGAACAAAACCGCTTTTTGCTCGAAGAAACATGGACACTGAACGCCGAAGCCAGCATGGGCGAAGTGCTGGATTATATTCAAACCCGTGTGAAAGACCTGCACGGCGTGTACATCACTTTCCGTCAGTTCGAAAAATCGCGCCTGTTTGTGGTGGCCGATGGCGGCGATGCACCTGCTATCAGCACACAATAATGAGGCGGCGATAAGCAATGCCGCAAGAGAAGCAGTTAGAAACCTTGCTGCACAGCTTGGGTAAAACCGAGCGTATGCTGGAAAAATTGGTATCTGACCTTATGCTTCATATGCGCCAAGCCTATCAAGCAGGCCATACGGCCGAAGGCGATGCGTATGAATTGGCCATAGCCGAAGCCAAACAAAGTTTGAAAGATACCAAAAGCCACATAGCTCAGGTAGAACTGCAACTCTATACCTTGCGCCGCCGAAAAAACAGATGACAACCCCGCCAATGCCGCATACAATAAACCTATGAGCAAAGTTCCCCAGCAAGTCTCCGCCATTGCCCAGCGCTGCCAAGCAGATGTGCAGCAACTTCAAGCACTGCAAACGGGGGCGAGTGCTGCAGAATTGGCAGTGATAAACACCTTATTGGAAGCCAATACAGGTATTGCTGCAACCATGCAACGGGTAGAAAATTTGCTGGCTCCTTATTCTGCCGGGTCTTCTTCTCAGGCTGTTGTTAGTCCAAAACATCAAACGGCCGCTTGACTTTTCCCTTGTAGGCCGTTGGCTGTTAGCTGTTGCCCTTTCGCCACAATCATGCCCCCTCTGTCAGATTCCGTCAGTTTTGCCCCTTGAAAAACTGGTAAAGAATCCCATATGATAAGTACAATGGTAAAAGTAAAGGAGAAGCTATTTATGACAATCTCAACGAGAACAATGAGTTTTATCGCCCTCGCCGCCCTGGCCGCGGTGGTGTTGGTTGCGCCTGAGGCGAATGCTGCTTTTGATACCGCTGGTACAGTAACCGCAGGCACAGAATTATCTAAGACAATTGTATCTCAATTACAAGGCGGTTGGGGTATTGCTATCGGTTTAGTGATGGCTGCCTATGGATTATATACTTGGCTAATAAAGCAGGAGACGTGGGGTGTGTTGGTTATTTTTGGCGGGATATTTTTGACTATCTTGCCTACGTTTATGGCCAAGAGTTCGGGTGCAGTGAAAGCAACGGTCGAAGCTGTTGCCAAGTAACTTGAGGTAGCTCTAAGTGTGTAAGGGCTCAGTCTTGCTGAGCCCTTATTTTAATGGTAGGGTATAAATATGATTTTTTTAAGGTTATTTCTTGTATTAGTTTTTATAGCAAATGTTGGGTTTGCTGAGCCAGGTGATGAAGAGTTGGCGGTATTGGTA